>NZ_JBIVHR010000041.1:0-49718 GCF_044749305.1 Pseudomonas sp. NPDC089534
GTTTCCCGTCGCAGCGTCCTGGAAGCCGAGAACTCCGCCGAGCGTGAAGCTCTGGTGGAATGCCTGCAGGAAGGCCAGCAAGTCAAAGGTATCGTCAAGAACCTCACCGATTACGGCGCATTCGTCGATCTGGGTGGCGTGGACGGCCTGCTGCACATCACCGACATGGCCTGGAAGCGCATCAAGCATCCTTCCGAGATCGTCAATGTCGGCGACGAGATCGACGTCAAGGTTCTGAAGTACGATCGCGAGCGCAACCGTGTTTCCCTGGGCCTGAAGCAACTGGGTGAAGACCCATGGGTCGCTATCAAAGCCCGTTACCCAGAAAGCACCCGCGTCATGGCGCGCGTGACCAACCTGACCGACTACGGCTGCTTCGCTGAGCTGGAAGAAGGCGTTGAAGGTCTGGTGCACGTTTCCGAAATGGACTGGACCAACAAGAACATCCACCCTTCGAAAGTCGTACAAGTCGGCGACGAAGTGGAAGTCATGGTTCTGGACATCGACGAAGAGCGTCGTCGTATCTCCCTGGGCATCAAGCAGTGCAAGTCGAACCCATGGGAAGACTTCTCTGGCCAGTTCAACAAGGGCGACAAGATCTCCGGCACCATCAAGTCGATCACCGA
The DNA here is from genome assembly GCF_044749305.1 of Pseudomonas sp. NPDC089534. NCBI lineage: Bacteria > Pseudomonadati > Pseudomonadota > Gammaproteobacteria > Pseudomonadales > Pseudomonadaceae > Pseudomonas > Pseudomonas sp. NPDC089534. The sequence goes on from NZ_JBIVHR010000041.1 coordinate 627, forward strand.
CTTCGGTATCTTCATCGGCCTGGACGGCGGCATCGACGGTCTGGTTCACCTGTCCGACATCTCCTGGAACGAAACCGGCGAAGAAGCCGTGCGTCGTTACAAGAAGGGTGACGAGCTGGACACCGTTATCCTGTCTGTTGACCCAGAGCGTGAGCGCATCTCCCTGGGCATCAAGCAGCTGGAAAGCGATCCGTTCTCCGAGTACGTTCAAGAGAACGACAAGGGCGCTATCGTCAAGGGTACCGTGAAAGAAGTTGACGCCAAAGGCGCCATCATCGTTCTGGCCGACGACATCGAAGCGACCCTGAAAGCCTCCGAAATCAGCCGTGACCGCGTTGAAGACGCGCGTAACGTCCTGAAAGAAGGCCAGGAAGTCGAAGCCAAGATCATCAGCGTTGACCGCAAGAGCCGCGTAATCCAGCTCTCGATCAAGTCGAAAGACGACGCTGAAGAGAAAGAAGCCATCCAGAGCCTGAAAGCAGCTCCGGAAGGTGAAGCAGTTGACACCACCATGGCGGCACTGCTGAAGCAAGCAATGGCCAAACAGAACTAAGTTCTGTCTGATCATGAAAAGGGCGACTTCGGTCGCCCTTTTTTGTGCTTGCGATTTAATGGGTTGCTCGCTCTCCGTTGATTTGGCGCAAACATTCCCTTTTTCCTGCGGTCTGCTTCTTTAGTCGGGTCAATCGCCTTTTCGCGTCTAGGCTTAATCTGAAGATTGCAGTAGTCAGGCAGATGCCTGGCATAAGGAAGCGAATGAGCAAGCTAACTGTCTTGATGGGCGTGCTGATGTTGGCGGGTTGCACTACGGTCGCCAAGACTCATGCAGTGCGTGGTGTCAGCGGAATCGAGGTTGACTGCTCTGGTTTGGGGTCGAGTTGGGAGAGGTGTCAAAAGCGTGCGGCGAAGGAGTGCAAGGGGGCGGGTTACAAGGTGATCACGCGTTCTGATGATGCCCGGGATGAAGAGGGATTTCCCTTTGGGTTCAATCCTGCGGGCTACGTCACTCGAACCATGCTGGTGATTTGTCGGTGAGCGGGTCTTGGCCTGGATGGTGGCTCGATGCCATTGTCAATGGATGCTTCGAACAGCTAAAAGATATGTCAACCCCTGGGCTGTTCAAAATCATCCGGGCGTGCTACAACCTTTCAAGCACTGATCTAGCTGCTTGAAAAAGAAGGGAAAAATATGACGAAGTCGGAGTTGATCGAACGAATTGTCACCCATCAGGGGCTGCTCTCATCCAAGGATGTTGAGCTGGCCATCAAGACCATGCTTGAACAAATGTCCCAATGTCTCGCCACGGGTGATCGAATAGAGATTCGTGGTTTTGGCAGCTTTTCCTTGCACTATCGTGCGCCGCGTGTAGGTCGCAATCCTAAAACTGGTCAGTCCGTCAGTCTTGACGGTAAGTTTGTTCCGCATTTCAAGCCAGGCAAGGAGCTGCGCGACCGTGTGAATGAAGAGGAGGAGGGGGTTTGACAGTTGCTACCAATGAGGGTGTCGGTCATGCGTAATTTCAAGCGCATGCTTCTTGGTGTTTTTGCGTTATTGCTGGTGCTGGTGGTTCTGGTATTTGTTCTTGAGAACCAACAGTCGGTATCACTGTCGTTTTTGGGGTGGGCCGGGCCACAGCTCCCAATAGCGCTGGTGATGGTGTTTGCGCTGCTGGTTGGTATGGTGATTGGGCCGGTTGCCGGTTGGGTTTTGGGGCTTCTTTCTCGAAGCTCGGGCAGACGACGTATTCAATCGCGATAGGGTGCCAAAGGCTATTGAGCGGGTGCGACTGATTCAAGTGCATCAGTAGGGCGTTCGTTGGGCTGTTAGGTGCGGCACTGTTTACGATTCGGAAAATCATCTCTCCGTTCCCTTCGCATCGGCTGATCTGGCTCTGTGGAAAGTCGCGCTGATTCTTCCTGAGCACGTGGATTGGGCTGCGATGGCGGGCTCTGCCTTATGTCCTTGCCTGAAACGGCGCTGTGCATTCGCAATCTGCAACATGCAAACAGGCCTATGGTAAGCGTCGGATTCTGAAGATTGGAGTCAATCCCCTTTTTGTCGGCTGGGCGTTCATCGTTAATCGCTCCTGGTGCCTTGTTTCGGACTATGGTTGGTGTCTGAGGGAAGCTGTTGGATTTGAAGTCAATCTGACCGTAACCCCGGTTTTTAGAGTTTCAATACTCAATGTTACAAGTGGGAAGGCATGTTCGTGGAATTACCAAAGGTCGCAGTCTTGTTGGCTGCCTACAATGGCATGCAATGGATAGAGGAGCAGGTGGCCTCTATTCTTGCTCAGTCAGATGTTGATGTGACCGTGTTTATCAGTATCGACCCTTCCGCTGATGGGACTGAGTCGTGGTGCGCAAAGCTTGCGGCTAATGAGCCGAATGTCATTGTTCTGCCCTTTGCGGGGAAATTTGGTGGTGCTGCTCGGAACTTCTTTCGGTTGGTTCGAGATGTTGATTTTGATGGATTCGATTTTGTCGCCTTTTCTGATCAGGATGACATTTGGCACAAGAACAAGCTTCAGCGCGCTGTTTCTCAGCTCGAACGGCATTGTGCAGACGCTTACTCAAGTAATGTCACTGCCTTTTGGTTGGATGGCAAAACCCAGTTGCTGGACAAGGCTCAGCCTCAAGTTGCGTGGGACTTTCTTTTCGAAGCGGCGGGGCCAGGTTGTACTTATGTCCTGAGCAAGCGATTGGCTGAACCCCTAAAAGTGCTGATGTTGGACAGGTGGGCGGCTTTGCAGGGAGTGAGCCTGCATGACTGGTTCTTTTACGCTTATGCGCGTAGCCACGGGTACAAATGGTATATAGATTCGGTGCCTTCCATGGATTATCGTCAGCATGGGGGTAATCAAGTCGGGGCCAATACAGGGGTGCGCGCTTTAGTATCCCGATACAAAACTATCAACAACGGCTGGTGGTTCGGTCAGGTTCGATTAATTGCTCAGCTGTTGGGGCGAGAGGTTGATCCATTTGTAAAGAGTTGGCTGTCTTTGGGACGCTTGCAATTGTTCAGGCTCTCGATGAGTTTCTGGCGTTGTCGACGTCGGGTGCGCGATAAGATGCTTTTTTTATTTGTCTGCTGGATATTGATGCTGACAGGGAAAAAAGTTTAGTGATGTTTCACGGTCGCTGCTTTAGCCGTATTCCGGGGGAGGTCGGGGCCGTTGTCCCCCCCCCTAACCCTCTGATAGTGGGGGTGAGAAGCGCTCATCTTCGCACCGATGATCGGCCTCCAGTGTTCAGCTGTCTGAATGTGTCCGGAGTCGGTGGGGCGATTTCTCTTGCATGCGCAAGTCGCTGGCCGACGCCTCCCGAGTCCACTTGATCAGATGTGGAGAAAGGTTGTCGGCAGCCCGCTATCCGCAAGCGGAATGAGCGACGCTGGCCGCCGTCCTCCCGTTTCTCTGCTTTGGTCTGCAGGCGAGCGAAGCTTTGTGGCTGTCGTCGCTTTTTTGAGTATGCGCTGCGCCAATTGATGTAGAATGCGAGTCCGTATCGCGATGGGATGTCGCGACGGAAAGTGTAGTTTTTACAAGTGATGGATGCCTTTGTAAGGCCCACAGTTCGTGCATAGAGGGATTTTGTGACGGTTTCCAACCAGCCTTTTGCTGTAGATCCCGCTGTCCAGGTAGCTGGGGAGCGTACTGCGAATGTCGCAATCCTTATGTGTACTTACAATGGTGCATCATTTCTGGCTGAGCAACTCGAATCACTTGAGCGGCAAACGCATCGCAACTGGACGCTTTACGTTTCTGACGATGGCTCTCAAGACGCTACGCTGGATATTCTGCGATCGTTCAGGGAGCGGTGGGGGAGCGAGCGGCTCCAGGTTGCGAACGGCCCCAAGCGGGGGTTCGTCGCCAACTTTCTGTCCTTGATCTGTCGAGCCGACATCGATGCGGATTTCTTTGCCTGGTCGGATCAGGACGATATCTGGAAAGCTGATAAGCTCCAGCGGGCGCTCGCTTGGCAGCAATCAATCCCAAGCCATACCCCCGCGCTGTACTGCGGCCGCACCGAACTGATCGGCGAGTCAGGCGCAACGTTCGGGTTTTCGCCACGGTTCAGTCTTCCTCCCCGCTTTTCCAATGCGCTGGTTCAGAACATCGGTGGTGGGAACACCATGGTGTTCAACCGGACAGCGCGTGCGCTGATGCTTGAGGCGGGCGATCGCGTAGCTGTCCCGTGTCACGATTGGTGGGCCTACCTGCTTGTTTCCGGAGCTGGAGGGATTGTTCATTACGACCCGGAACCGATGGTGCTGTACCGTCAGCACGATGAAAACCTGATCGGAGGCAACTCCGGCTGGGTTGCGCGCTTCAAGCGGTTCCCCCTGATTTTTCAGGGACGGTTTTGCGAATGGAACGATCAGATCATTCCTGCGCTCGAGGCAATGAACCATCGTCTGAGCCCTGGGCATCAAGTGACCCTCGCTCAATTCAAAACTGCGCGCAATCAAACACTCTTCTTAAGGATCTCAGGTTTCCTGCGGGCTGGGATATACCGGCAGACTTTGTCCGGAAACCTGGGACTTGTTCTCGTGGCTCTACTGAAAAAGATCTAAATATATGACCATCTTAGTCACCGGCGGCGCCGGTTTTATCGGGGCGAACTTCGTACTGGACTGGCTGGCGCAGTCGGATGAGCAGGTGATCAACCTGGACAAGCTGACCTATGCCGGCAATATGGAAAGCTTGGCCAGTCTGGAAGGGGATGCGCGACACGTATTTGTGCAGGGAGATATCGGTGACAGCGCGCTGGTGGCGCGGCTGTTGTCTGAGCATCAACCGCGTGCAATCCTCAACTTTGCTGCCGAGTCCCACGTCGACCGTTCCATTCACGGTCCGGAAGACTTCATTGAAACCAATATCGTCGGAACCTTCCGCCTGCTGGAAGCTGTTCGGGCCTATTGGGGTGCGCTCGAAGAAAGCGCCAAACAGTCGTTCCGCTTTCTGCACGTTTCCACCGACGAGGTTTACGGATCGTTGGCAAAGGATGACCCGGCGTTCACTGAAAATCATCAGTACGAGCCAAACAGTCCATATTCTGCGAGTAAGGCTGCCAGCGATCACTTGGTGCGCGCGTACCACCACACCTACGGATTGCCTGTACTGACCACAAACTGCTCGAACAACTACGGGCCCTATCATTTCCCGGAAAAGCTCATTCCGTTGATGATCGTGAACGCCTTGGCCGGCAAGCCTTTGCCTGTATACGGCGATGGCCAGCAAATTCGCGACTGGCTCTATGTCAAAGACCACTGCAGCGCCATTCGACGCGTTCTGGAGGCAGGGGTGGTCGGCGAGACCTACAACGTGGGTGGTTGGAACGAGAAGCCAAACCTGGAGATTGTCCATACCGTTTGCGGGTTGCTGGACGAGTTGCGTCCACGTGCGGATGGTCAGCCGTACCACCAGCAGATCGCCTACGTTACCGATCGTCCGGGCCATGACCGCCGCTATGCGATCGACGCCCGGAAACTCGAGCGGGAATTGGGCTGGAAGCCGGCAGAGACGTTTGAGACAGGCATTCGCAAAACTGTCGAGTGGTATCTGAACAATCAAGCATGGGTCGGTAATGTCACCAGCGGAGCTTACCGGGATTGGGTAAGCAGGCAGTACGCATGAAGAAAATTGTACTGTTTGGTAGCAACGGGCAAGTAGGGTGGGAGCTGCAAAGCTCTCTGCCGCTGCTTGGAAACCTGGCGGTTTGCGACCGAAGTAAAGTCGATCTTTCTGATTTCGACGCTGTTTCAGCTTATCTTGAACAAGAGCGTCCCGATATTATTGTCAATGCGGCCGCATACAATGCGGTTGACCAGGCGGAGACTTCTGAGGAAGACGCGCAACGGATCAATCACGATCTGGTCAAGGTGTTGGCCGACTATGCCGCGGGCAAGAGTGCCTGGCTTGTGCACTATTCGACTGATTACGTTTTTGACGGTGCGTCTGAACGTCCATACGCTGAAACTGATGTCACCAATCCGTTAAATGCCTATGGGAGATCAAAGGCCCAAGGAGAGCAAGCGGTCGTGGCTAGCGGCTGCAACCATCTCTTGCTGAGAACGAGTTGGGTCTATTCCGCTAGGGGTCGCAATTTTGCCAAAACGATATTGCGCCTTGCTGAAACCAAAACCGAATTTTCAGTAGTGGATGATCAGACTGGGGCTCCGACAAGCGCCTCTCTAGTTGCAGACATCACTACACTTTGCCTTTACCAAGTTTTAAATAGTTCGAATCCCGAGGCGTTGAGTGGTACATACCATGCGGTAGCGTCGGGCCATGCGAGTTGGTATGAATATGCTCGTTATTTGGTGTCTGAGGCTGTAGGTTTGGGCATTCCTCTGAGTTGCACTGAGCACGACATACGTGCTGTAAGTTGCTCGGAGTATCCTACTAAGGCAGTCAGGCCGAAAAATTCGAGACTTGATAACAGTAAAATTCAAAACGCGTTCAATATATGTATTCCTGATTGGAAGATTAATATTAAAAGAACGCTTTCTGATATGGTTAGGCAGGGATGATTATGCAGCGCAAAGGTATAATTCTGGCAGGTGGTTCCGGTACGCGTTTGCATCCGGCTACGCTCGCTATTTCAAAGCAGTTACTTCCGGTTTTTGATAAGCCGATGATCTACTATCCTCTCAGCACATTAATGCTGGCGGGGATACGAGACATATTGATTATCTCCACGCCGCAGGACACTCCGCGCTTCGAGCAGCTTTTGGGTGACGGCGCAAAATGGGGAATCAATCTCAGCTATGCCGTTCAACCGTCTCCGGATGGCCTCGCCCAGGCGTTCATCATCGGCGAGGAGTTCCTCGATGGCAGCGCATGTGCCTTGGTGCTCGGCGACAACATCTATCACGGACATGATTTCCAGGAGCTCCTGGCAAACGCGATGCAGCGTGACAGCGGCGCGAGCGTTTTTGCGTATCACGTGAATGACCCTGAACGCTATGGCGTGGTCGAGTTTGATAAATCCGGCAAGGCCATCAGTCTGGAAGAAAAGCCTTTAGTGCCAAAATCCAGCTATGCCGTGACTGGCCTGTATTTTTATGACGCAAACGTCGTGGAAATTGCCAAGAGCATCAAACCCTCCGAGCGCGGCGAACTGGAAATCACCGACGTGAACCGCGTCTATCTCGAGCGCAACAATCTCTCCGTAGAGATCATGGGCCGGGGATATGCCTGGCTGGATACCGGAACGCACGAGTCTCTTCTTGAGGCGAGTCACTTCATTGCGACTTTGGAAAATCGTCAAGGCCTCAAAGTTGCGTGCCCTGAAGAGCTCGCGTGGCGCAAAGGCTGGATCTCGGATGAACAATTGCTCGCTCTCGCTATGCCGTTAATCAAAAACGGATACGGAAAGTATCTGAAGCGTCTCTTGGAACACGAGAGTCATTGATTTTGTAAGCCGCAGAAGCAGTTCTCTTCGGACTGTCCTGTGAAAGATGTAATTGGATTGAAACATTAAAACCGCACAGCACTTGTAATTCGAGGCTAAATACATGTCTATTCAACTGTTTGTACCTAAATTTCGTGTCGACGAGTGCCTCGAAGGCATTCGTGAATGCCTTGAGAAAGGCTGGACTGGGTTGGGTTTTAAAACCGTTGAGATGGAAGAGGCGTGGAAGTCCTACACCGGGCTCCCTCATGCACATTTTCTTTCGTCGAATACCGTAGGTCTTGAGCTGGCTCTTCGGTTGCTCAAGAGCAAGAACGGCTGGGATGACGATGCAGAGGTCATCACCACTCCGCTGACGTTCATCTCGACCAACCATGCCATCCTGTATGCAAACATGAATCCAGTGTTTGCAGATATCGACGACTCCCTGTGCCTGGATCCAGCCAGCGTCGAGCAGCGTATTACCGACAAGACCAAAGCACTGATCTTCGTGGGTATTGGTGGGAATGTCGGTCAGTACTCGAAGATTATTGAAATCTGTAAGGCGCGCAACATTGCCTTGATTCTTGACGCTGCCCATATGTCTGGCACCCGCATTAACGGACGTCATGTATGTCCTGAAGCGGACGTCGTCGTGTTCAGCTTCCAGGCTGTAAAAAACCTGGCGACCGCCGACTCCGGCATGATCTGCTTCAAAAACGCAGAAGATGACGAGCGTGTTCGCAAGATGAGCTGGCTGGGCATCAACAAAGATACGTATGCCCGTACCGCCGCTCAGGGCGCGTACAAGTGGATGTATGACGTTGAAGAGGTTGGCTTCAAGTACCACGGCAACTCGATCATGGCAGTAATGGGTCTGGTGGCTTTGAAGTACCTGGATCGTGATAACGCCTACCGCCGTCAAATCGCAAAATGGTACCGCGAGAATCTGGAAGGCAACGCAAAAGTACGCTTTATCGATATCAACCCAGAGTGCGAGTCCTCGACTCACCTGGTGCAGATTCGTGTCAACAACCGCGAAGAACTGATGCTGGCGCTCAATGAGCATCAAGTGTACCCAGGCGTGCATTACCGTGATAACACGGAATATCGTATGTATGCGCACGGCAAAGGCACTTGCCCTAAAGCAGCCTTGGCGTCCCAGGAAATCATTTCGCTGCCGGTACACATGGGGCTGACCAAAGCCGATGTCGATACCGTCTCCCAACTGGTAGCCAAGTACGCAAAATGAAACCAAGCCTCCGCTCAGCATCCGATGAAGTTGTCAAAATCCGACTGTTAGAACCGGCCGATCTAGAGGCCACTCTGAACTGGAGGAATAGAGACGAGAACCGTAGATGGTTTATCAATTCAAACATCATTGAATGGGACAATCATGTCAAATGGTTCGAGTCCTATCAAAAAAAATCTGACGATTTTGTGTTTGTCATCGAATCGGATGGTGAGCGGGTTGGCCAATGTGCGGTCTATGGCATAGATCTGCAGAGAAAGCGCGCCGAGGTTGGGCGCTTTCTCGCTGCGCCAGAGGGCGCAGGTAAAGGTTACATCAAGCGTGGCTGCCAGCTGCTGATTGAAACGTGTTGGCAGCAGCTTGCGCTTGATAGCGTGTTTCTAGAGGTTCTAGAAGAAAACGTCAGGGCGATCAAGTTATACGAAAAGCTGGGCTTCAATGAAGTTTCCCGTCACGGTAAATTAATAGTGCTTGAGCTAAATAGGCTTTAGATGATCAGTCAGAATAGTTTTTTATCCAATACACTGAAGTCGCTTGCTGAGTGGCGTGTATGGTCGTATATGGGGCTTCAGGATATCAAGGCCCGTTTCCGTAGATCGGCAATTGGCCCACTTTGGATCCTTATAAACCTGGCGATGATGGTTTTGGGCGCAGGTGTGGTTTATGGGGTTCTTCTCAAACAACCGATGGCAGAGTTTCTCCCCTATCTTACTTGTGGTTTGATAGTTTGGGGATTCTTGGTTGCCTCGTTTGTTGAGGGTGGTTACGCATTTATTAGCTCTGAAGGGTACATTAAGCAGTTTTCCTTTCCAAAGCAGGTTTATCTATTTCGGGTGCTGGTAACTCTATTTGCGGTGATGCTGATAGGTGTTTTTGCATTGGCCGGCACACTGTTGTTTTTCGACCGGTTCAATCCAATGGGCTGGTTGTATGCACTGCCTGGTCTTGGAATCCTTCTGGTTGCGGGGTTGGGGCACATTACTCTTAGTGCCTACCTCTCTGCTCGTTTCAGGGATCTGCCGCACGCGCTGACTGGGATCTTTCAGGTGTTGTTCTTTGTTACGCCTGTGTTGTTTCCGGTTGCCATGCTCAAGGATCGCGGTTTTGATTTTGTCTACAAATACAATCCTTTGTACTACTTGGTAGACGTCATCAGATTCCCTATCCTGGAAGGGACGTTTGCAGTCCAGCAGGATTATATTTTTTGCGGAGTTTATCTGTTGCTTCTATGGGCGGCCTGTATAGTTCTTGGCTCCAAGATGGATAAGAAACTGGTCTATATGCTATGAGCGATATTTCAATAACTTTGCGTGACGCAAGTGTCGTATTTACCGGGCGTACTGATTATTTCGGACGCTTCAAAAATACTTTGTTGCGCCGTCCGGCTTCCTCTAACACCACCGAATACAAAATCAATGCGCTGTCCGGTGTCAACCTTTCTATTCAGAGAGGGGAACGTGTTGGGCTGATCGGTTTGAATGGCGCTGGTAAAAGCACGCTTTTGAAAGTGATGGCCCGCATTTACCCAACGACTACCGGTGTAGCACAGACTTACGGGCATGTATGTCCAATGTTCGAATTCGCGACAGGTTTTGAGATGAACCAGTCCGGATGGGACAACATTAAAATTCGTGCGTTGTTGTTGGGGTTGAAGCCAAAGGAAATCAACGCGAAGATGCATGAAATTGCTGAGTTCTCGGAGCTTGGTGAATTTTTGAACTACCCTGTGCGCACTTACTCCGCAGGCATGTTTATTCGTTTGGCATTCTCTGTGTCCACTGCGATCAACCCTGAAGTTCTCTTGCTTGATGAAGTCATGGGGGCAGGGGACATTAACTTTGCCCATAAGGCCCAGGAGCGCATGAAGAAATTTATGACTCAGGGCAAGATTTTGGTTTTTTCGAGTCACTCACCGGATTTGGTCAGTGATTTCTGTGAGCGCACGATCTGGCTTGAAAAGGGAAAGCTTCGTATGGATGGAAAAACTGATCAAGTTCTGAAAGCTTACTCAGAAAACTACTCGGCAACTGCTTAGGGCCTTGAGCATGAAAGTCAGAGATCTCATTAGAGACACGCTATGGTTGCCCGGCCGTTCTTATGCTGCTGGAGAGGCTCCTATTGTCTCGGTTTTGCTGCCGACGTTCCGGCGGGCAAAAAGCGGCAAGTTTCGCAAAGCTATCGAGTCAGTTTTGAGCCAGACACTCACTGAGCTTGAACTGATCATTGTCGATGATGCAAGCACCGATGGCAGCGCTGATATTATTGCGGAGTTCATGGAGAAGGACGGGCGAGTAAGCTGCCTTCGACATGTTCAAAATATTGGGTTGCCAGCGATCTCTGAATACGAGGCATATTCCAAGTCGCGCGGTCGTTATATAGCATTTGCATTTGACGATGATGTTTTCTTTCCTGATGCGTTGGAAAAGCTGTACCTTCATGCTCAAACCACACCTGACCAATTGATCTATGGATCTGTTGCGATGAGGGTTCGTGAGTCGGAATCTGGCGAGGAGAGGGTTGAACACCTGGGCGCCTGCCTGGCTGCGAACAATATCAATAGCTGGAATTACGTCGCGAACAATGCGGTCTTAGTGCCGCGCTTTATTCTTGACGACATTGGCCTATATGACCCACATATCCTCATGACGCGGGTGTGTGACTGGGATCTGTGGCGAAGAATATCAAGAAAATATATCCTGCGTTACGTAGATGTGAGCGTTGGTGAAGTAGGCGGGCCTGCGACCAATGACAGTCTTGGGAAAACCTATGCGCTGGATAGTTGGGCTTCTGAAGAACGGATGAAGCAGGAGCGCAATTTCTCATTGCGCCCGGATAACTTTGAAGATTATGACATTTTCAGGCTGCCTGAATTTACAACGCACTGTACGTCTGTCGCCGCAAGAGAAATGGCGGTTGCGCATGCGCGCACGAGAAAAAACTTCAACACCGATAGTTCGTTAGTGAATTCGAACGACAACAAAAGGATTTTGGTTGTCACGGCTCAGCATGATGCAAGCACGATCTTGACTTTCGACTATCTGCCGGAGGAATGGAAAAGCCGGATACGGGTTATTCGTCCTTGGAACTGGCCGATCGATGAAATAGCACACGCCAGTTGCGTCATATTTGTCAGGCAGATCGAGCCTTTTTCCGAGTGGATAAACGCGGCAAAAAGCCTAAACATACCGTGCTATTATTTTATCGACGATAATCTCACTCTTCTTCAGGAGCAAAGAGAAATTGTCGGTTTTGAAGATGTCAGTAAGCAAACGTTAAGGCGCAAGCTTAAAGATTTTGCTGGGGTTCTGACCAGTACGCAAGCTCTGCAAGACTATTTCAATGAGCATCTGCTTCATTCAAATGTTGGGCTCTTCCCGCCCTCGTTTCGAGAGATGAAAATAGTTGCTAATGAAGTTTCTGTGGCTTGCGAACAGCTGGTTATCGCATTTGCTGGCGGTTGGCATCGTTTGTCTGCGCTTCAGGATGTAGTGCTGCCTGCTCTTCATAAATACGCAGAGGCGCACAGGAAAGTCAAGTTAGTCATCGGTGGTGTCGGTAACTCTTTCTTGGACAAGCTCAAGCAGCATGATCGAGTCGAATTGGTGACGGTGCCGTATGAGTTAAATTGGGAAACTGCGCTTTTGCAGATATCCAATCACTCTCCAGATATACTCATTCATGCTCCCAGCGATTCGTCTAACAACCAGTACAAGACGCTGAATGTGGCGATGTCCGCTAATGTGATGAACGCGTTGCTTGTCGTTCCGGATTACCCTCCTTATTCCCAAGCCAAAGAGCTTGGTATTGGCTACGTCGTATCTTCACCATCCAGCGCTCTTTCCTGGCTGAGAATGCTGGAGAATTTGGATGCCTCCGAGATTTCGGCATTCAAAAAGAATAATAGAGAGTTCTGTGAAGAGCACTTTTCAGGAGCCATCAGTTGCAAGGCTCTTGAGTCGATTTCAAAGTCCAGTGCATTTAACGGATTCACTACTGTAGAGAGTAGATTGAAACAGCTCGTCAGGGGGCAAGGTGGAAGCATTGCTGTTGCCACCGGCGATTCGATAAACAGCACACATAAGCTGATTGAAAGTCTTGAAGAACTGGCAAGGCTGAGGCAGGCCACTTCGATTTCCAAGCGTTTGAGTTTTATGGCTCGGAAACACGATTTGTGGGAGAGCCTGATGCCGGCATTCAGCCGAATGAAAGAGTTTTCCTTGGCCACCAAGGGGAAAAGTGCGGATACCATCCTAGAGCTATCCAAGTCACTGCATGACGTTCCTTATCTTGAGTATACGATTAATACGTCGGCAAACATCAGATCCATCCTGCTGGCGTTCGCGACAGACGGACTTCAGGATGGATTGGTCGGTATTGAACTTGTTGGCAGTTCTGGGGAAATAATCCTTCACAAATCTGTGGCGCTGAGTTCGGTAGATCTGTCTTCGCCGGTTGAGTTTTCAGTGGATTATGTCGCTGAAGATCCTTTGGCTGACTATAAGCTCCGTGTCTTTGCGCGGGCGCCGCACCCTGTATATGTGTTTGAGCTGGTCAAGTACCGTTATGCGGGCTTGAAGCGTCTTCCTATATATCCTTTTGTGGAAATATCGACTGTATAGGTATTGCCAATGAAGCTAGATGTAGGCTGTGGGCCAAAATGCCTTCCGGGATTTGTCGGTGTTGACAGATTTCCGCTCCCAGGTGTTCAAGTGATAGCGGATCTGGATAAACCGTTACCTTTTGAAAATGACTCTGTCGAGGTTGTGCATGCGGCTCATAGTCTGGAACATGTCTCGGACTTGATGTTTACGATGAGGGAGCTCTATCGCGTCTGTAAGCATAGGGCTCAAGTTTGTATCGTCGTACCCTATTACGAGCAGAAGCTCAACCTGGCTAATCCTTATCATCTTCAAGTGTTCAATGAGCATACACCTAGGTTTTGGTCGAGTTGTACCTGGGCACCTATCGACAGGGAAGAGTACTACCATCCGCACGCGGTCACTTGGGGCCTATCGCAGTCTGATAATTCGAACCCAGGATTGGAAATTCGATTGCTGCGGATGGAATTTTTTTACTTTCCTCGGTTTAGTCAACTTGATGCCTCTCATCAAAGAGAAGCCCGACAGCGTCTGACTGATGTTTGCCATCAAATTGTTTATCATCTGGTTGTTTGGAAGGATGATGGCGATGATGGGTACGTTGAGCTCACGAAGAATCTGGAGGCGTATCCATTTCTGGATACGCCTGCGCTGCAGCAGTCCAGGGCCGATGGGGAAGCTTTTCAGGCACAAGCGCTTTCCTCGCTGACACATGCGGAACAACAGTTAGACGCGAAGCTTAAAGCGCAACATGACCATATTGTTGAGTGCGAGCGAAAACTGGTTAGAAATGAAAAACTTACGGCGTTTTTAATGGGAAATCCCCCATTGCCTGCAGCCGATCGACAACGCTTGGATGATTACCTGCATACCCATTATGGTTCTTCTGAGCCACGAGATTACAAGTTAGGGAAGGACGTGCCAAGTGAAGGCTACATTGAGTATGTGGTAGCTGGGAGCGGGGCGTTTAACTCCATTTCGGTATGTGTTTATTTATCAGATGATTCTGAAGATGCGCAGTTGGGCGTCGAACTGGTTAGCAAGAACAATACAATTTTGTGGTGTTCGCTTGCTCAGTTGTCCGACGTGGATGTTGTTGGTGTTGTAGACTTTTCTATTGGTGAGGTTTTTGATCTGGAAGATTTAGCCGTTGTTCGATTTTTTGGACGTTGCTTTGATGTCGGTGTCAAGGTTGTGGAATGTTCTGTTATGTCTCGCTGGCCTTTGCGCCAAAGTAAATTAGTTCCGTATGCATGTTTTTCAAATGATGAGTGATGTAAAAGCCAGTGTTGATGTTCTTCTGATTGTTGAGGCGGATATCGCAACGACGCAGTTAACAGAGCAGTTGCTTTCGGAGTGTTTGGGCTCCGGTGTCAGGTACAAGAAAGTATACCTTTCAGAGCTTGATGAGAAGGTTTTCTCCAGCTCGGCGTTACCACTGTTCGTGAGGACGGCGGATCCTGTCGCAGTCTATTGGATGGAAGCCCTAAAGCGCAGCGGTATCCCATATTTCTACTATATTGATGACAACTTTTGGTTGATTGAAGGCGATACGCCGTTAGCTAGGTATTACAAGCATCCGATCGTTCGTCGTTCGTTGAAGTATGCTGTGGAGAATGCGCATACTGTCATCACCAACTCCGTGGCTCTTAGGGAGTTCTTGCTGCCTAAGAATCGGAATACTGTACTTTTGCCCGCTTTTTTTGATTTTTCCTTGCTTCCGGCCTCTGCTGTAGAGCCCGTCGCGGAGTATCGAATCGGTTTTGCGGGAAGTCCATCGCGTGATGCTGATCTGAATATTCTAAGGGATGTCATTCCTTATTTTCTTTCGCGTAGAGAAAATGTGTCATTTGAGTTTGTCGGTTGTTTTCCGAGTTGGTTGGAAGAAACGGACAGGGTTCGGTTTTTCGGGCATATGAATAGCTATGCAGATTACATAGCGTTTCAGGTGCAGCGCGGTTGGAAAATTGGCTTGGCCCCGTTGGACAGCAAAACATCCAATAAATACAAAACGAACAATAAGTATCGTGAGTATTCTGCGTTCCAGTGTGCCGGAGCTTACTCGGTATCTGAGAGTTATGTCGGCTCGGTAGTAGATGGAGTCACCGGGGTGCTCGTCGAGGAAAATACCGCAGAGTCCTGGATTGCCGCTATCGAACGCTATCTGGATGACGAGTCATTCAGGGCTGCTGTCGCCGAACGGGCCTACAATGATGTCAAGAGTCGATTTGACATCGCCGTGGTTGCGACGCAATGGGCGGAAATATTCCAGCAAGGCGGCAGCCTGCTCAGCAACAGAAAGTTGTTGCCTGTGCATGCGTCACGCTGGGGAGGGATCAAGAGGAGACTCTCTCACTATTGGTTGCTGCTTGAGATTTCGATGTATGAGGGTGGCTTGAAGCTGACTGCATATCGAGTGCTGAGGAAGTTGTTGCGTCGTATTTTCTAGGAGCACGCAGGTAAGTTCTCATGTCTATTGGCTAGTTCTGTGCGTGTCTGAGTCGGCGCGCCCCTTCAATTTCGTAAAATGCGTTCCGGCGTTGTTTTTTCAAAAGAAGGGGTCGCGCTGCGTGCTTTCGGTCAATCTTTAAACGGTTTGGCTTTCAGAGTTTTGGCGTTTCCCAGGCGCCCCCCATTACAGCTGGTGCAGGGCGGCAAGCGAGTGGGCTGCTGGCGTTTGCTGTTCTTGGTCTGCGGGGGCGCTGCAAGGTCATTCTGGGGCGCACCAAGGGAATTTATCCTGCGTGCAATTCGTGATAGATTGAGTCTATGCAGTCTATTATTTGAATCGGTCTAAAATGCCCCAAAAAATACTTGTCACTGGTGCGACAGGCTTCCTTGGAAAGTCCTTGGTTCAAAAGTTTTGCACTTTTTCGGAAACTTCGGTGATCGCTCCCCTGCGAGATGTTAATTGCGCGCTGCCTGGGAGCGTAGAAAAAGTATATGTATCGAATATTGATGACACTACAGACTGGCGAGGTTGCCTGGATGGCGTCGACGTGATCGTGCATGCGGCGGCACGAGTGCATGTCATGAACGAGGCTCCGGGGCAGTCGATTGACAAGTTTCGTGATGTAAATGTAAAGGGAACGCTGCGTCTGGCGGAGCAGGCCATACAGGCTGGGGTTAAACGATTTATCTTCATCAGTTCCATTAAGGTCAACGGCGAATCCACCGCGGCCGGGCAAGCATTTTCGGCGGACGACATTCCACAGCCTTTGGATGCCTATGGGGTCTCCAAATTTGAAGCAGAGCAGCAGTTGCTGCAGCTTGCCGGGACTGGATTGATCGAGGTTGTGATTATCCGCCCGGTACTTATTTATGGTCCTGGGGTGGGCGCGAATTTCAAGCAAATGATGCATTGGCTCGCCAAGGGGATTCCTCTGCCATTCGGAGCGATACACAATCTGCGAAGCCTCGTTTCGCTCGAGAATGTCGTTGACCTGGTCAGTGTCTGTGTCAGTCATCCCCGTGCCGCAAACCAAATCTTTCTGGTCAGCGACGGTGAAGACCTCTCGACAACGCAATTGATGCGACGGCTTGTTTCTTGCCTTGGCGTAAAGACGTGGCTCGTACCTGTTCCTGTGGCCTTGCTGAACCTCATGGCCCGGCTGACGGGACGGGGCGCTGTCGCTCAGCGGCTTTTCGGCTCCTTGCGGGTCGACATCAAGAAGAATCGGGAGTTACTGGGTTGGCGTCCGCCTTTTAGCGCGCATGACGGTTTGAGGGCGACCGCAGAGCACTTTCTGGAGTCTCGTAAACAATGAGTTACACGTGGTTTGTACCGGTGGTTGTCGGCATTTCCTTTTTGCTGACGGCAATGCTGCGCAGGTATGCGCTATCCCGAAGTCTGATGGATATTCCCAACGCCCGCAGTTCTCATGTTGTCGCGACGCCGCGCGGCGGTGGTGTCGCAATTGTTGTGGCCTTTTTGATTTCGTTGGGCTTTCTCTACGCCAACGGTTTGATTACCGGGGCATTTTTTTTCGCGAATGCGGGGGCCGGCGGGGCCGTTGCCTTGATTGGCTTCATGGATGACCATGGTCATATTGCCGCCCGCTGGCGGTTGCTGGGCCACTTCACATCGGCCATTTGGCTGTTGGGTTTGATGGGCGGGCTTCCACCCGTTCACCTGTTCGGCCTCTCCATGGATCTGGGATGGGCGGGCTATGTGCTGGGTGCCTTCTATCTGGTCTGGTTGCTCAATCTCTACAACTTTATGGACGGCATTGACGGCATCGCCAGTGTGGAGGCGATTTGCGCCTGTCTCGGCGCTTGTCTGCTTTACTGGATGACGGGGCTGGACAATCTGATTTGGGCCCCGTTGCTGCTGGCGGCCTCAGTCGCCGGTTTTCTTTACTGGAACTTCCCGCCTGCAAGGATTTTCATGGGGGACGCAGGCAGCGGTTTCCTTGGAATCGCACTGGGAGGCTTGTCTCTGCAAGCCGCCTGGGCCAGTGCGCCAATGCTGATGGCCTGGATCATTTTGCTTGGGGTTTTCGTTGTCGATGCTACGTTTACGCTGTTGCGCCGCTTGCTTCGGGGCGAAAGGGTCTATGAGGCACATCGCAGTCATGGCTACCAGTTCGCTTCGCGTCGTTTCGGCAGGCATTTGCCGGTGACTGTCGCGGTCGGTGCGATCAATCTGTTCTGGCTGTTGCCGATTGCTGTTTGCGTCACACGTTTCGGTCTGGACGGCGCCTTGGGAGTGATCCTGGCCTACACGCCTTTGATCGCGTTGGCGATAAAGTTTCGAGCAGGGGACGTCGAGACTGCAGCGACTCAGAACTAAGCAGAAACCTGTGTGTCATTTACGATTAGAATCATCGCGAGGCCCTCTTGAGCTATCTCCATGGCAGTGGGCTGCTGAAAGGAGTGAGTGAGGTGATTGAAGGGGTTATGGGTAAGCTCAGAGGCTACCTGTTAGGTCTGCCCAGACGCCGCAAAAGGCTGATCCAGGTCGCGACGGACATTGTGCTGGTCTGGGCCGCGTTGTGGCTGGCTTTCATCG
Source organism: Pseudomonas sp. NPDC089534 (assembly GCF_044749305.1). Taxonomy (NCBI): domain Bacteria; kingdom Pseudomonadati; phylum Pseudomonadota; class Gammaproteobacteria; order Pseudomonadales; family Pseudomonadaceae; genus Pseudomonas; species Pseudomonas sp. NPDC089534. The sequence continues at coordinate 18,885 of NZ_JBIVHR010000041.1, forward strand.
TCCGGTTGGGGCTGGACGATATGTACAACCCTTTGAAGGTGCATTTCTGGCTGTTCGTCTGCGCCCCGATCGTCGCGATTCCCTTGTTCATTCGTTTCGGCATGTATCGTGCGGTCATGCGCTATTTCGGCAATGACGCCCTCATCGCGATCATCAAGGCCGTCAGCTTGTCCGCGCTGATACTGGCGCTTGTTGTCTACTGGTACAGCAATCACGAAGCTGTGGTTCCTCGCTCGATCGTCTTCAACTATTGGTGGTTGAGTCTCGTCATCATCGGTGGCCTGCGTCTCTGCATGCGCCAGTACTTCATGGGTGACTGGTTCGCCGGCGCTCATCACGTGCCTTTTACGAGTCGCGAGGAAAGCCTCGTCAAAGTGGCGGTGTACGGCGCAGGCGTCGCCGGCAACCAACTGGTGGCGGCGCTGCGTATGGGACGAACCATGCGCCCCGTCGCGTTTATCGACGACGACCCCAGCATCGCGGACCGGGTGATCGCCGGCCTGCAAGTGTACAAACCCAAGCACATTCAACAGATGATCGACGAAACAGGCGCACAGGAAATCCTGTTGGCGCTCCCGTCGTCGACCCGTGCACGGCGTCGGGAGATTCTGACGCTGCTGGAGAGTTTTCCGCTGCACATCCGAAGCGTTCCGAATTTCACTGACCTGGCCAGTGGCCGGGTAAAGGTCGAAGATATCCAGGAAGTGGACATCGCGGACCTGCTGGGACGCGACTCCGTGCCTGCGCAGCCGGATTTGCTTGAGCGCTGCATCAAAGGCAAGACGGTTTTGGTGACCGGTGCGGGTGGCTCGATCGGGGCGGAACTCTGCAGGCAGATTTTCGCCCTGGGGCCGACGACGCTCCTGTTGTTCGAACACAGTGAGTTCAACCTCTACAACATTCTTTCGGAACTGGAGCAGCGTGCCTGTCGCGAGTCGGTTCCGGTCAGGCTGCTGCCGATCCTGGGTTCCGTGCGTCACCAGGACAAGCTGCTGGATGTGATGAAAACCTGGAAGGTCGACACCGTTTACCATGCGGCCGCCTACAAGCATGTGCCGATGGTTGAGCACAACATTGCCGAGGGCGTGCTGAACAATGTGATCGGTACGCTGAACACCGCTCAGGCGGCGTTGCAGTCAGGCGTTTCCAATTTCGTGCTGATCTCGACCGACAAGGCTGTTCGTCCGACCAATGTCATGGGCAGCACCAAGCGTCTGGCCGAGCTCACTCTCCAGGCCTTAAGCCGCGAACTGGCTCCGGTTCTGTTCGGCGACAAGTCCAACGTTTCCAGGGTCAACAAGACCCGCTTCACCATGGTCCGTTTCGGTAACGTGCTCGGTTCGTCCGGTTCGGTGATTCCGCTGTTTCACAGCCAGATCAAATCCGGAGGCCCGCTGACGGTCACCCATCCGAAAATCACCCGCTACTTCATGACGATTCCGGAAGCTGCGCAATTGGTGATTCAGGCGGGCTCCATGGGGCAGGGCGGCGATGTGTTCGTGCTGGATATGGGGGAGCCGGTCAGGATTGTCGAACTGGCAGAGAAAATGATTCATCTCTCCGGTTTGAGCATCCGCTCCGATCGCAATCCGCAGGGTGACATATCCATCGAGTTCACAGGCTTGCGCCCAGGCGAAAAGCTCTACGAGGAACTGCTGATCGGCGACAACGTAGCCGCTACGCCTCATCCGATGATCATGACAGCCAATGAAGATCACTTGCCTTGGGAGATTTTGAAGTCCCGACTGAGCGAGCTGCTGGCGGCTGTCGAAGCGGATGACTACTCCCGCGTCCGTCAACTCCTGCGCGAAAGCGTCAGCGGGTACACGCCGGACGGAGAGATCGTTGACTGGATCTACCAGCAACGTCGCCTTGAGCCTTGATTGTTTCACATCCTGTAACGGACGCATTTTTGACTTGTCCCATTCATCGCCTAATTTTGAGGAGCAGCTTCGGAAAGGCTGCTTTCTAAAACGATGATGGAGCGTCACTCATGCGTACCGGTTACTTCTGTTCTCTGATGTTTGCTCTTCTGACAAGTGCCTCGATCGCAGCGATAGCTGCGCCTGCGGTCCCGGCGGAGTCGGGCAAGGCACCATTGGTGCTGGGGGCGACGTCCTCCGTGGACGTTGCGAAGGTGGATCTGAACAGTGCCGATGCAGCGACCCTGCAAAAGGAACTGGCAGGGATCGGGGAAGCCAAGGCCAAAGCGATTGTTGCGTATCGGGAAACAAATGGCCCCTTCGCATCGGTCGATGAGCTGCTGGAGGTGAAGGGCATCGGCAAGGCGATCCTGGATCGCAACCGCGAGAAGCTGGAAGTCAACTAATCTGATCATTCATCGCCACGAGGCCGGTCATTGACCGGCCTTTTTGCATTCCGGCATCCGCATGCCGGCGTAGGCGGACGGTTCGTCGGGCAGATTAAATTATGGCTGTCATATTGCGCTTTGATTATGCCTATAATATTTTCGCGTTCGAAAGCGTCCGGCATCCGGATGCGTCATTCCCTCAAGTCTTGCAGGAGTACCGTCATGAATTCCCCTGAGTCCAAAGGAACAGCCATCGTCACCGGCGCTTCTTCCGGCATCGGTGCGGTGTATGCGGAGCGGTTGGCTGCGCGCGGTTTTGATCTGTTGCTGGTGGCCCGTGACCTGGCGCGTCTGGAGAGCGCCGCCGACAGGCTGCGCAATGCCTACGGTGTCCGGGTCGAAGCCTTGAAGGCGGATCTGACGCAAGAGACCGATGTGCTCAAGCTCGAGCAGCGTTTGCGCAGCGACGCCAGCGTGAGCCTGCTGGTCAATAACGCGGGGGTAGGGGCGAACGGTTCGTTGGCCGATGCCGATCCGGGTCAGGTGCAGCAGCTCATACAACTGAATGTCGTCGCCGTCACCCGGCTGGCTTCCGCCGCCGCCAAGGTTTTCACCGGTGCCGGACGTGGCGTGATCATCAACATCGCCTCCGTGGTGGCGTTGTTTCCCGAGCGTTTCAACGCGGTCTACAGTGCCAGCAAGGCTTACGTGCTGAGCCTGACCCAGTCGCTGAACGCAGAGCTCGAAGGCACTGGCGTCAAGGTGCAGGCCGTGTTGCCCGGCGTCACCCGCACCGAGATCTGGGAGCGCTCCGGCATCGACGCCAGCGGCATTCCGGCAGAGATGATCATGGAGGCCGGCGAAATGGTGGATGCGGCCTTGGCGGGGCTGGATCAGGGCGAACTGGTGACCATTCCGTCGTTGCCGGACGCAGGCGATTGGCAAGCGTTTGTCGGTGCGCGGATGGTGCTGGCGCCGAACCTTTCCCACCGTTCGGCGGCCGAACGCTACAAGTAAGACCTTTCTGAATCGGTTGGAGGAATGCGTGGTATGGATCAGCGTCGGGTGGTGGTGACGGGGATGGGGCTGGTGTCTCCTCTGGGGAGTGGCGTCGAAGTGGCCTGGCAGCGGCTGTTGGCCGGCCGGTCCGGGTTGCGCAATCTGCCGCAGGCCGTGATCGAGGATCTGCCGGCCCGTGTCGGCGGGGTCGTGCCTACGGTGGCGGAGGACGCCGAGGCGGGTTTCGATCCGGATCGCGCGACGCCCCCCAAGGAGCAGAAGAAGATGGACCGCTTCATTCTGTTCGCCATGGAGGCCGCCCGCCAGGCGTTGGAACAGGCTGGCTGGCAACCTGCCGATGCTGCGCAGCAGGAGCGCACGGCGACCATCATCGGTTCGGGAGTCGGCGGGTTCGGTGCGATCGCCGAGGCGGTGCGCACCACCGACAGCCGTGGCCCGCGACGCTTGTCGCCGTTCACCATTCCGTCGTTCCTGGTCAATCTGGCCGCCGGCCACGTCTCGATCGCCCATGGTTTCAAGGGACCGTTGGGCGCACCGGTGACCGCCTGCGCCGCCGGTGTGCAGGCGATCGGCGATGCGGCGCGGCTGATCCGCTCAGGTGAAGCCGACATCGCAGTGTGCGGCGGCGCGGAAGCGGCCATCGACCGGGTCAGCCTGGCGGGCTTCGCGGCGGCCCGGGCGTTGTCCAGCGGCTACAACGACACGCCCGAACGCGCCTCGCGTCCGTTCGACAGCGGACGGGACGGTTTCGTCATGGGCGAGGGCGCGGGCCTCTTGGTGATCGAGTCTTTGGAACATGCCTTGGCGCGAGGCGCGCAGCCCTTGGCCGAGCTGGTCGGCTACGGCACCAGCGCCGATGCCTATCACCTGACCGCCGGGCCGGAGGACGGCAACGGCGCGCAACGGGCGATGAAGCTGGCGCTGGCCCAGGCGGGCGTGTCGCCGGATCAGGTGCAGCACCTGAATGCCCATGCCACTTCCACCCCGGTCGGCGATCTGGGTGAACTGGCGGCGATCAAGTCCTTGTTCGGCAGCGGGAACCGCATCGCCGTGACCTCGACCAAGTCCTCCACCGGCCATCTGCTGGGGGCTGCCGGTGGGCTGGAGGCGATTTTCACGTTGTTGGCGATCCGCGATCAGCGGGTTCCGCCCACACTCAATTTCGAGCATCCCGATCCGGCCAGCGAAGGCGTGGACATCGTCCATGGCCAGGCGCGGCCGATGGCGATCGACTATGCGCTGTCCAACGGTTTCGGGTTCGGAGGGGTGAACGCCAGCGTGCTGTTCAGGCGTTGGGAGGCTTAGTCTTCCGAGCGTTTCAGGTGTTCGCGGGTGACGTCGAGGATGCGTTGCGCAAACTCGCCGTCGGCCACGCTGCGTGACAACAGGAGCGCGCCGGCCAGCGTCGCCATGATGACAATGCTGCGGTCGGCTGCGTTGTCGCCCTCCAGGGTGGCTTCGATCTGATCCAGGCGTGCCTGGAGCACCACGTCGCTGGTCGGGCTCGGCTGGCCGCGCAGGCCCAGTTCCGAGGAGATGGTCAGCAGCGGGCAGCCTTCGTGAGGGGAGGTCTGGTGCCATTCGGAGAGGTAGGTGTCGATGAACACCTCCAGGGCATTGTCCTGGGCGAAGATTTCCGCGCACAGGCCCGCGACCTGGTCGCCGGCGGCCTGCAGCGCCTTCTCCACCAGTTCGTCCTTGGATTTGAAGTGCGAGTAGAAACCGCCGTGGGTCAGGCCCAGCGCCTTCATCAGCGGCTGCAGCCCGGTCGCACCGATGCCGTCCTTGCGGAACCGTTCGGAGGCTTCCTTGATGATGCGCTGGTGGGTCTGGGCTTTGTGGTCCTGCGAATAACGCATTTAAACTCTCCGCAACAAGGCCCCCATCTTAACCAATGAAAATTGCATGGTGACTGTACTTCTACTTCTAAAAAGCGTGCAGATGAGTCCGGCGTGATCTCAGCCGCATGCCTTCACACCGGTCAGGGGAGGCCACAATGAAAAAACCGCCGGCGTCGGCGGTTTTTTCATTCAGCGGTCCTGCGCTTCCTTGGCGTCCATTTCCGCATTGCGTTCGGCGACGCGCTTGCGTTGTTCTTCGGTCAGTTCGACCTTGTTGGCGGTGTCGCGCAGCATCATCAATCCGCCAACGATCGAGCCGATGGCGACGACCAGGATCAACCAGGCATACCAGGGCATAACGGCACTCCTCAAGGGCAGGTCGGCGGGCGAGGGTTTCGCCGTGCGCCGCTGCATACCACGTTTGAGCGAAGGGGTTTCGCAGTGGTTCCATTTTAGGCCGGTTATGCCCGCAACGGTCTACTGACCGGTCAGCATGGCGTCCGCCGGAGCGTTCGCGCGCAATTGTCCGGTGAGCAAAAAGTAGCCGAAGCCGACCGCCATGAACCCCAGGAAAACCAGGCCGATCAGCGCATTGAACCAGGCCATCGCCACCAGGCACACCACCGCCAGCAGCAGGGCAATGAACGGCACCAGCGGATAGCACGGCGCACGGAAGGTACGCTCCAGGTTCGGTTCGGTGCGGCGCAGCCTGAACAGGCTGAGCAGGCTCATGATGTACATCACGATGGCGCCGAACACGGCCATGGTGATCATGGCGGCGGTGAGGGTCATGCCGCCGAGGTTGATCAGGCCGTCGCTGTAGATCGCCGCGATGCCGACGATGCCTCCTGCGATGATCGCCCGGTGCGGGGTCTGGAAGCGCGACAGCTTGGCCAGCCCCTTGGGCAGGTAGCCGGCGCGGGCGAGGGCGAAGAACTGCCGCGAGTAGCCGAGGATGATCCCGTGGAAGCTCGCCACCAGGCCGAACAGGCCGATCCACACCAGCATGTGCAGCCAGCCGGAGTTGTCGCCCACCACCGCTTTCATCGCCTGCGGCAACGGGTCGTTGATGTTCGCCAGCGCTCGCCAGTCGCCCACGCCGCCGGCGAAGAACATCACGCCCATGGCCAGCAGCACCAGGGTCAGGATGCCGCTGATGTAGGCCTTGGGGATCGTGCGTTTCGGATCCTTGGCTTCCTCGGCGGCCATGGCCGCGCCTTCGATGGCCAGGAAGAACCAGATCGCGAACGGGATCGCCGCGAACATCCCGGCGATGGCCGGTGCCCCGAACAGATCCGATCCGGCCCAGCCGTTGAGGGCGAAATTGCTGAAGCTGAAGGCCGGCGCCACCACGCCCATGAACACCAGCAGCTCAGCCACGGCCAGCACGCAGACCACCAGTTCGAAGGTCGCCGCCAGTTTCACGCCGAGGATGTTCAGGGTCATGAACACGATGTAGGCGCCGACCGCCGCGTGCTTCGGATCGAGGGCCGGGAACTGCACATTGAGGTAGGCGCCGATGGCCAGGGCGATGGCCGGCGGGGCGAAGACGAATTCGATCAGCGTCGCCAGGCCGGCGATCAGTCCGCCTTTCTCGCCGAAGGCCCGGCGGCTGTAGGCGAACGGCCCGCCCGCGTGGGGGATGGCGGTGGTCAGTTCGGTGAAGCTGAAGATGAAGCAGGTGTACATCGTCGCGACCATGAATGAGGTCACCAGAAAGCCCAGCGTGCCGGCCACGCCCCAGCCGTAGCTCCAGCCGAAATACTCCCCGGAAATCACCAGCCCCACGGCGATGCCCCACAGGTGCAGGGTGCCCAGCGTGGGTTTGAGTTGTGTGTTCATGCGCATGCTCCCTGAACGGTTTGGATGGCTTCGGGGGAGGGCGCGTGCAGTGGACGTGCCAGTTTGCGGGGGCAGGTCGTTATGGGGTGAAAGCTGTCGTATCGGGGATGATCGCCGCCCGATGGCGGCACGGTCGTGCGCCAGTCGGGTGCGGTGCCGTCCGGGCTGCCGTCTTCGCGGGCACGTCGAAAAGGCCAGCGGGGCCGGCACCGTAATCCCCGCGTAAAGCCACTCTTTACGCTTTCTTTATGCCCTTGCGAGCCCCTCGGTCTCGTTCCTTTACGGCCGCCTTTCCGACAATGCCTCCACACGCGGCAATACGCCGTAACACGGAGATCTTCCATGAGCGTTCTGGACGGGGTGTCCCTGCTGCTGGCGGCAGGGCTGTTCATTTATCTGTTGGTTGCGCTGCTGCGCGCGGACCGGAACTAGGAGCGGCTATGCACAGTTATGACTATTGGCTGATCCTCGCGTTTTTCGCGGTGGTCCTGCTGCCGGCGCCGTTGCTGGGGCGCTTCTACTACAAGGTGATGGAAGGCCAGCGCACCTGGCTGACGCCGGTGCTCGGCCCGCTGGAGCGCGGCTGCTACCGCCTCTCCGGGGTCGATCCGCAGGCCGAGCAGAGCTGGCAGAAGTACACGCTGGCGCTGCTGGCGTTCAACCTCGCCGGTTTTTTGCTGCTGTTCGCGATCCTCGTGTTCCAGGATCACCTGCCGCTCAATCCGCAGAACCTGCCGGGCCAGGAATGGACCCAGGCGTTCAACACCGCGGTCAGTTTCATGACCAACACCAACTGGCAGTCCTACAGCGGTGAAGCGACCTTGAGCTACCTGAGCCAGATGGTCGGCCTCACCGTGCAGAACTTCGTCAGCGCCGCCACCGGCTTGGCCGTGCTGGTTGCGCTGTGCCGCGGCATCGGCCGCAAATCCGCCAAGACCCTGGGCAACTTCTGGGCCGACATGACCCGCGCCACCCTCTACGGCCTGCTGCCGCTGTGCCTGCTGCTGGCGCTGTACCTGGTGTGGCAGGGCGTGCCGCAGACCTTCGCCCAGTACGTGAACGCCGTGACGATGCAGGGTGTCGACCAGGTGATCCCGCTCGGCCCTGCGGCCAGCCAGATCGCGATCAAGCAACTGGGCACCAACGGCGGCGGCTTCTTCGGCGTCAACTCGGCGCATCCGTTCGAGAACCCGACCGCGTGGAGCAACCTGTTCGAAGTGGCGTCGATCATCCTGATCCCGGTGGCGCTGGTGTTCACCTTCGGCCATTACGTGAAGGACCTGCGTCAGAGCCGCGCGATCATCGGCTGCATGCTGGCGCTGTTCATCATCGGCGGCGCCACGTCGCTGTGGGCCGAGTACCAGCCGAACCCGGCGCTGAACAGCCCTGCCGTCGAACAGACCGCACCGCTGGAAGGCAAGGAAGCGCGCTTCGGCACCACCGCCACCGTGCTGTGGTCGGTGACCACGACGGCTGCGTCGAACGGTTCGGTCAACGGCATGCACGACAGCCTCAACCCGCTCAGCGGCATGGTGGCGCTGGTCAACATGATGGTCGGCGAAGTGATCTTCGGCGGCGTCGGCGCCGGGCTCTACGGGATGCTGCTGAACGTGCTGATCGCGGTGTTCCTCGCCGGCCTGATGATCGGGCGCACACCGGAATACCTCGGCAAGAAACTGCAGGCGCGGGAAGTGCAGCTGCTGGTGGTCACGCTGCTGGTGATGCCGGTGGGCGTGCTGGTGCTCGGCGCGATCGCCGCGAGCCTGCCAGGCCCTGCCGCAACCATCAGCAACCCCGGCCCCCACGGTTTCAGCCAGTTGCTGTACGCCTACACCTCGGCCAGCGCCAACAACGGCTCGGCGTTCGGTGGCCTGAGCGCCAACACCCCGTTCCACAACCTGATGCTGGGCCTGGGCATGCTGATCGGCCGCTTCGGCTACATCCTCCCGGTCATGGCCCTGGCCGGCAGCCTGGCGATGAAGAAGACCGCGCCTATCGGCCAGAACAGCTTCCCGACCCACGGCCCGCTGTTCGTGACCCTGCTGACCGTGACCATTTTGCTGGTGGGCGGCCTGACCTTCCTGCCGACCCTGGCGCTGGGCCCTATCGCTGAACACCTGAGCATGGGCTTCTAAGGAATCCATCATGAATATGCCTGCAATCAAACCCGTCGCCGCCAAGGCGCCGGAACATGCGAAAACCGCGATCAGCGCCTTGTGGCGTCCGGCGCTGGTGCAAGCCTTCGTCAAGCTCGATCCGCGCCAGCTGCAACGCTCGCCGGTGATGCTGGTGGTGGAACTGACCGCCGTCCTGACCACCGTGCTGTGCTTCATCCCGGACAGCGTCGTGCCGACCTTCGTCGCCGCGCAGATCGCCCTGTGGCTGTGGTTCACCGTGCTGTTCGCCAACTTCGCCGAAGCCCTGGCCGAGGGCCGCGGCAAGGCCCGGGCCGACAGCCTCAAGGCCGGCAGCGAAGGCCTGAGCGCCCGGCGCAAACTGGCCAACGGCAGCTTTCAGGTGGTGCCGGCCGCGAGCCTGCGCAAAGGTGACGTGGTGCGCGTCGAGGCCGGGGAAATGATCCCCGGCGACGGCGAAGTCATCGAAGGCATCGCCGCGGTCAACGAAGCGGCGATCACCGGTGAGTCTGCACCGGTGATACGCGAGTCCGGCGGCGACCGTTCCGCCGTCACCGGCAACACCCGCCTGGTGTCCGACTGGCTGCTGGTGAAGATCACCGCCAACCCCGGCGAGTCGACCCTCGACCGCATGATCGCGCTGGTCGAAGGCGCCAAGCGCCAGAAGACCCCGAACGAAGTGGCGCTGGACATCCTGCTGATCGGCCTGACCCTGATCTTCCTGCTGGTGGTGGTGACCCTGCAGCCGTTCGCCCACTTCGCCAACGGCAGCCTGCCGCTGGTGTTTCTGGTGGCGCTTCTGGTGACGCTGATCCCGACCACCATCGGCGGCCTGCTGTCGGCCATCGGCATCGCCGGGATGGACCGCCTGGTGCGCCTGAACGTGATCGCCAAGTCCGGGCGTGCGGTGGAGGCGGCGGGCGACGTGCACGTGCTGATGCTGGACAAGACCGGCACCATCACCTTCGGCAACCGCCGCTGCAGCGCGGTGCACGCCGCGCCGGGCGTGAGCGCCCGTGAGCTGGCCGAGGGCGCGCTGTTCGCCTCGCTGGCCGACGACACCGCCGAAGGCAAGTCCATCGTCGAGTACCTGCGCGGCTCCAACCCGCAGCCTGAGCCCTCGATGGACACCCTGACCGCCGTGCCGTTCAGCGCCGAGACCCGGCTCTCCGGTGTGGACTATCAGGGCCGCGCCTACCGCAAGGGCGCGGTGGATTCGCTGCTCGCCTTCCTCGGCCAGCAGCGCGGCGACCTGGCCCCGGCCCTGTCCCGGGAGATCGACAAGATCGCCCAGAGCGGCGGCACGCCGTTGCTGGTCTGCGCCGACGGCAAACTGCTGGGCGTGATCCACCTCAAGGACGTGGTCAAGCCGGGCATCCGCGAGCGCTTCGCCGAACTGCGCAAGCTGGGGATCCGCACCGTGATGGTGACCGGCGACAACCCGCTGACCGCCGCCGCGATCGCCGCCGAGGCGGGCGTCGATGACGTGCTCGCCGAGGCCACGCCGGAGAAGAAACTGGCGCGCATCCGCCACGAGCAGAACGACGGCCGCCTGGTCGCCATGTGCGGCGACGGCGCCAACGACGCCCCGGCGCTGGCCCAGGCCGACGTCGGCATGGCGATGAACGACGGCACCCAGGCGGCGCGCGAGGCGGCCAACATGGTCGACCTCGACAGCGACCCGACCAAGCTTTTGGACGTGGTGCAGATCGGCAAGGAACTGCTGGTGACCCGCGGCGCGCTGACGACCTTTTCCATCGCCAACGACGTGGCCAAGTACTTCGCGATCCTGCCGGCGCTGTTCGCCGCGATCTACCCGCAACTGGGCGTGCTGAACATCATGCACCTGAGCAGCCCGCAGAGCGCGATCCTGTCGGCCATCGTGTTCAACGCCCTGATCATCGTCGTGCTGATCCCGCTGGCCCTGCGCGGCGTGCGGGTGCAGGCGGCGAGCGCGGCGGCGCTGCTGCGGCGCAACCTGCTGATCTACGGCCTGGGCGGGATCCTGGTGCCGTTCGTGGGGATCAAGGCCATCGACATGCTGCTGACGGCGTTGCACCTGGTTTGATTCTGCAAGGTGCGCCAGGCGCGCCGCCATGACCGGCCGGCTCCCACCCTTGAAAGGCGTTGCCTTGTGGGAGCCAGCCTGCTGGCGATGGGCTCGCCTGGACGCACCTGACCTAACGCGGCATCCGCTGCCTGAATTCGAGGATTTTGAAATGTCCACACTGATACGTCCCGCCCTGAGCCTGCTGGTGCTGATGACCCTGGTCACCGGCGTCGCCTATCCGCTGGCGGTCACCGGCATCGCCCAAGTCGCGTTCCCGGAGCAGGCCAACGGCAGCCTGGTGCGCGATGCCGAAGGCAAGGTGCGCGGCTCGTCGCTGATCGCCCAGGATTTCGTCGGCGATGCCTGGTTCCACCCGCGCCCTTCTGCCGGTGCGTTCGCCACCGTGTCGAGCAGCGCGAGCAACCTGGCGCCGAGCAACCCGGCCCTGGCCACCCGCGTCACCGACGACGCCGGCAAGTTGCAGGTGCCGGGCCAGGGCCCGGTTCCCCTGGCGCTGCTCACCACCTCCGGCAGCGGCCTCGATCCGCACTTGCCTCCGGCGGCGATTGCCTATCAACTGACGCGTGTCGCGCAGGCGCGCAACCTGCCGGTGGCGACCTTGCAGCAACTGCTCGATGCGCACATCGAACAGCCGCTGGTGGGGCCGCCGGTGGTCAACGTGCTGGAGCTGAACCGGGCGCTGGAAAAACTCTGAGCCGTTGCACCGCCAATCGCCAGCAGGCTGGCTCCCACAGGAACGCGCATTTCCTTGTGGGAGCCAGCCTGCTGGCGATGACGGCAGTCGATGCGATACCCAAACATCAGGAAGAGAACATCAAGCATGAGTGACTCCGGCCGCGCCGACGCGCTGTTAGCCAACCTGCCCCGGGACGGCCGCGGGCGGCTGAAAGTGTTCCTCGGCGCCGCGCCGGGCGTGGGCAAGACCTACGCCATGCTCCAGGCCGCCCACACCCAATTGCGCCAAGGCGTGAAGGTCATCGCCGGCGTCGTCGAGACCCACGGCCGGGCGGAGACCGAAGCGCTGCTCGGCGGCCTGCCGCAGCAGCCGCTGGTGCGCTCGGAATACCGTGGCGTCACGCTCGAGGAAATGGACCTGGACGGCCTGCTCGCCGCCAAGCCCAAGTTGGTGCTGGTCGATGAACTGGCTCACACCAACGCCCCCGGCAGCCGTCACGCCAAGCGCTGGCAGGACATCCAGGAACTGCTCGCGGCCGGCATCGACGTGTTCACCACGGTCAACGTCCAGCACCTGGAAAGCCTCAACGACCAGGTGCGCGGCATCACCGGCGTGCAGGTGCGCGAAACCTTGCCCGACTGGGTGCTGCAGGAAGCCTACGAACTGCTGCTGATCGACCTGCCGCCGCGGGAGTTGCTGGAGCGCCTGCGCGAAGGCAAGGTCTACGTGCCGGAGCAGGCCCGGGCGGCCATCGATGCGTTCTTCACCCAGACCAACCTCACCGCGCTGCGCGAGTTGGCGATGCAGACCGCCGCCGCGCAGGTGGACAACGACCTGGCCCAGGGTTACCGCCAGCTCGGCCAGTCGGCGCCGGCGGTGCGCGGGCGCCTGCTGGTGGGCGTGGACGGCGATGCCCAGGCCGAACGGCTGGTGCGCCACGCCAGCCGCGTCGCCCAACGGCGGCACCTGCCGTGGAGCCTGGTGCATGTGGACAACGGCCGGGTACGCGACGAGCAATCGCGCCTGCGCCTGCAAAGCGCCCAGCAACTGGCCGAACGCCTGGGCGGCGAAGTGGTGCTGCTGCGCGCCGGCGAGGTGGCCAAGACCTTGATCCAGCACGCCGCCGAACGCCGGGCGAGCCTGGTGCTGGTCGGCCAGTCCCGGCCGCGCCTGCGCCGCCGGTTGTTCGGCGGCGGCCTGGCGGCGCGTTTGCTGCGTCAGGCCCAGGGCCTGGAGATCAACGTGCTGGACAGCGAGCACCAGCCGCATCAACCGCGCCTCAGGAGCGCCCCGGCGCTGGTGTGGTTCGACTACGCGCTGGCGCTGGTGGCGACGGTGTCGGCCAGTGCGCTGGCGTGGGCGGTGTCCAGCGTGCTGCCGCTGCCGAACATCTCGCTGGTGTTTTTGGCGGCGGTGCTGCTGGTGGCGGTGCGCAGCAGCCTGGGCCCGGCGCTGGCCTGTGCGGCGCTGTCGTTCCTGACCTACGATTTCCTGTTCATTCCGCCGAACTTTTCCTTTGCCATCCAGCGTGAGGAAGACGTGCTGACCTTGCTGTTCTTCCTGCTGATGGCGGCGCTCACCGGCAATCTCGCGGCCCGCCAGCGCCGGCAGTTGCAGGCCCTGCGCGACACCCAGGAAGAGACCACCGAACTGCTCGACCTGTCGCGCCGGCTCACCGCCGCCACCGACCGCCAGGCCGTGGTCAGCGCCGCTGCCCAGCACCTCAACGGCTGGAGCGACCTGCAGGTGTGCCTGCTCAACCGTGACGGCCAGGGCGGCTGGAAGGTCGAGACCGGCGGGCCGCTGCAATTCTCCGAGGCCGAACGCGCCGCCGCCGACTGGGCCTGGCAGCACGACCAGCCGGCGGGCATGGGCACCGGCACGCTGCCGTTCGGACGCTGGTGGTGGTGGCCGCTGTCGGCGGAAGAGGGGCCGCTGGCGTTGCTGGGCGTGTGCGCCAAAGAGGGCCAGACCTTGAGCGGCCAGCGTCGCCGTTTGCTCACCGCGTTGAGCCAGCCGCTGGCCCAGGCGCTGGCGCGGGCGCAACTGGCCGACGACCTGGAAGCGGCGCGGCTGCACGGCGAGACCGAGCAACTGCGCAGCGCCTTGCTCGCCTCGGTGTCCCACGACCTGCGCACGCCGCTGACCTCGATGCGCGGCAGCATCGACAGCCTGCTGGCGCTGGGCGAGGCGATCCCGCTGGAGGATCGCCGGGAATTGCTCGAAGGCACCCGCGATGAGGCCGAGCGTCTGGACCGCTACATCCAGAACCTGCTGGACATGACCCGTCTCGGCCACGGTGCCCTGAAGCTGGCGCGGGACTGGGTCGCGCCGGCGGACATCGTCGGCAGTGCGCTCAACCGCTTGCGGGCGGTGCTGTCGTCGTTGCAGGTGAGCACCGAGGTGCCGGCGGAACTGCCGCTGCTGTTCGTGCACGCGGCGCTGATCGAGCAGGCGCTGGTGAACGTGCTGGAAAACGCCGCGCGGTTCTCGCCGTCCCATGGCCGCCTGCAACTGCGTGCCGGGGCGGACGACGGCGAGCTGTTCTTCTCGGTCAGCGACGAAGGGCCGGGCATTCCCGTCGAGGAGCGGGCGAAGATTTTCGACATGTTCTACACCGCCGCGCGCGGTGACCGGGGCGGGCAGGGCACGGGCCTGGGGCTGGCGATCTGTCAGGGCATGGTCGGCGCCCACGGCGGCCGGATCAGCGTCGGCGACGGCATCGAAGGCCGCGGCACCTGCATCACGCTGCACCTGCCCTTGCAGACGCAGCCGGGGATGGACGGTGAAGGCTGATCCCCGCTGCGCTACTCTCTTGCCAAACTTTTGTGTTGATGTGAATCCATGAGCCAGACCGCGACCATTTTGGTCATCGACGACGAACCGCAGATCCGCAAGTTTCTGCGCATCAGCCTCGCTTCACAGGGCTATAAGGTGCTGGAGGCCGGCACCGGCACCGAAGGCCTCGCGCAGGCGGCGCTGAACAAGCCCGACCTTTTGGTGCTCGACCTCGGCCTGCCGGACATGGACGGCCAGCAAGTGCTGCGCGAGTTCCGCGAATGGGCCACGGCGCCGGTGCTGGTGCTGTCGGTGCGCGCCAGCGAAGGGCAGAAGGTGCAGGCCCTGGACGGCGGCGCCAACGATTACGTGACCAAGCCGTTCGGCATCCAGGAGTTCCTCGCCCGGGTACGGGCGCTGCTGCGTCAGGCGCCGGCGGGGGAAGCGCAGCAGGCCGCGCTGAACTTCGGCCCGCTCACCGTGGACCTGGCGTACCGCCGGGTGACGCTGGACGGCGCCGAAGTGGCCCTGACCCGCAAGGAATACGCGGTGCTGGCGCAACTGGCGCGGCATCCGGGACGGGTGATCACCCAGCAGCAATTGCTCAAGGACATCTGGGGGCCGACCCACACCGAGGACAGCCACTACCTGCGCATCGTGGTCGGGCACCTGCGCCAGAAACTGGCGGACGATCCGACCCGGCCGCGGTTCATCGTCACCGAGGCGGGGGTGGGGTATCGGTTGTTGAGCGAGACCAGCCTCTAGCCGTGTGCCGAATGGGCCGGCCCTATCGCCAGCAGGCACCACTAGCAAGGGCAAGCACAGTTGTTCTCACAGGTTTGCGCCGAAGTGCAGTGGTGGTGAGCGACCGCAATCACTGTGGGAGCGGGCTTGCCCGCGATGGGGCCCTGTCAGGCCATGCGGCCCTCAAGGCTGCTCGCCCTCGTACCGGTCCAGCGTGTCCCGCGCGATCTCCCGCCCCAGCGCGATCAGCTCCGGCGCCTTGTAGAACTCGAAGAACCGGCACACCCGCTTCGGCACGTTGATCAGCACGTCCGGCGGATACCCGGCGATCTTGTACTGGGCCAACGAGGTCTGCATTACCTCGAAGCTCTGGTTGATCAGGTCCAGCAACGACGCCGGCCCCACGTTATCGATGATGAACGAACCGGTGGCCGACTTCGGCGCGCCGTCGCGCTCGGGGGCGGCGGCGGGTTGCTGGGTCTCGGGTTCGGCGCCTTCGACCCACGGGTTGATCTCCGCCGCCTCGGCCCGCAGCGCTTCCTGTTCCAGCAACAGCAGTTGCTCGGCCTGCTTGCGCCGGAACGGCATCTTCGAGCCCAGCGAGCTGATCAGGCTGTCGAAGCGGGTGCGGAACGCGGCGGGGCGCTGGATCACCGGCAGCTTGTAATGGCGTTGGTTGGTGGCGTTGAGGTTGACGGCGATGATCAGGTCGCAGTGGCTGGACACCACCGGCACGATCGGCAACGGATTGAGGATGCCGCCGTCCACCAGCATCCGGTTGCCCTGCATCACCGGCGTGAACAGGCTGGGAATCGCCGCCGAGGCGCGCATCGCCTGATGCAGGCAGCCTTCCTGGAACCAGATCTCCTGCTGGTTGGTGAGGTCGGCGGCCACCGCCGTGTAGGGGATGCGCAGGTCTTCGATGTTGATTTCGCCGACGATCTTGCGGATCTGGCCGAAGACCTTTTCGCCGCGGATCGCGCCGAGGCGGAAACTGACGTCCACCAACCGCAGCACGTCCAGGTAGTCCAGGCTCTCGATCCAGTTGCGGTACTCGTCCAGCTTGCCGGACGCGTAGATCCCCCCGACCACCGCCCCCATCGAACAGCCGGCGACGCAGGCGATGTCGTAGCCCCGCCGTTCGATTTCCTCGATGACGCCGATATGGGCATACCCCCGGGCGCCACCGGAGCCCAGCACCAGTGCGACACGCTTTTTCATCGGACTTCCTCCCCTCACGCCTGCACAATGCACCCATCCGGGGCCGGGCTTCAATCGGTCGGGTCGCGGGGGCGGCGAGGGGTGTCGTTTTTTCGATACTGGGTGACCCTTCACGGCTATCTTTTACAGTGCCGTCCTTTGGCGGTGGCCCAAGGCACTTTTGCGCCGTCGAACCGTCTTACCTGCACGACTGTTGACCTATCTCTGAGGTGTGAGTGATGAAAGCCTGGATCTGTGTACCCCTGATGGCCCTGGTGCTGGCCGGATGCGCCGGCAAGACGGCCTACCGCGACAGCTGCGGCAGCCAGCTCGACGCGGCGTGGCACGAGCTCGACCTGGCCAAGGCCGAAGGGTTCGCCGGAACGGTGAGCTACTCCAAGGCCCTGTCGCTGCTGACTGCCGCCAAGACCCAGCAGCAGTTCGAAGGGTTCGAGGGCTGCACGAAGAAAGCCGAGAAGGCGCGTTTCTACATTCGCGAGTCCCGCGCGGGGCGCTAAGCTGCTGACGTGGCGCAAGGGCTGGGTGCTTGCGCAAGCGCACGCTGATGCAAAGCCATTGGGTTCGGGAGCAAGCGATGTCTGTGTTGATTGACCGGTTGGTGGCCCACGTCCTGGGCCTGGAGGTGCGGCTGCTGGCCTGTCAGGCGCGTCTGGCGGCGCGCACTGACCCGGAGGCGCTGCACGACCTGCGCACGACCGTGCGCCGTTTGCGCAGCCTGTTGCGGCCCTTGCGAGGGTTGCCCGGTGTCGAGCAGCTCGAGGGCGCGGCCGCCGCCGTCGGGCAGTTGACCACGCCGTGGCGTGACCGCGAGGTGTTGGCCGCGTACCTGCTCAAGCAGGGCCATGTGCAGGCGGCCCATCGGCGCCTGGCGCAGATGGACGAAGCGTATCCGGCGCTGGCGGCGAGTGCGGAGCTGGCGTCGCTGCTGATGATCCTCGACGCCTTTCCCCGTTTCTTGCGCGCCTCACAGCGGCAAGGCTTGCTCAAGGGCCTGGACGGACGCATCGGCAAGCGCCTGCGCAAGCAGTGGAAGAGCCTTGACGAGGCGCTGCACGATCCGGCCCACGACCGCCATCGCCTGCGCCTGCTGATCAAGCGCGTGCGCTACGGCATCGAGGCCTATCCCGAGCTTGACCGCCTGCCCGCCGCGGCGATGAAGCATCTGAAATCCGCGCAGGGCGCGCTGGGCGACTGGCACGATTGCTGGCAATGGCTGGCCAGGGCCGAACAGGAAGCGGACCTGCTGCCCTGCGTCCCGACCTGGCAGGCGACCATGGCCAAGGCCGAGGTCAAGGCGGACCGAGTCCTCGACAGGCTCAGCGAGGCCTGCTTCAAGCCCTGAACTGAACCTTGCGGGAGCAAGCCCTGCTCGCGAAAGCGGTCTGCCGGTCACCCGGTGTCGACTGACCCGCCGCATTCGCGAACAGGGCTCGCGCGCAATGTCCTGCAGCCCCGTACGGCCTTTCTGTCAGTCGATTTGACCGGAATAGACGCTGCGGCGCTCTGCGGGGCTGGTTAAGATCCCGGCTTTAACTTTTTCGTGCCTGAGGTTCCCATGCGCTTTTGCGATCTGCTCGATGCCGTCCGCCGTCAACCGGAGCTGTCGATTCCGGCCGGATGGGGGCAAGGCCGGGCCAGCTTCGGCGGCCTGGTGGCGGCGCTGCAATATGAAGTGATGCGCGCCAAGGTGCCGGCGGAACGTCCGGTGCGTTCGCTGGCGATCACTTTTGTCGGCCCGGTGGAGCCGGAGGTGCCGGTGAGCTTCGAGGTCGAGGTGCTGCGCGAGGGCAAGGCGGTCAGCCAGGTGCTGGGCCGCGCGACGCAGAACGGCCAGGTGGTGACTCTGATGCAGGGCAGCTTCGGTGGCTCGCGCACGTCGGAGGTGGCGGTCGACGCTCAGCCGGCGCCGCAGATGAAGCACTGGGACGACTGCCAGGAGCTGCCCTACATCAAAGGCGTAACGCCGGAGTTCATGCGCCATCTGGCGATGCGCTGGAGCGTGGGCGGCATGCCGTTCACCGGCAACAAGTCCCGCGACATGGGCGGCTGGGTGCGCTTGCGCGGCGACGTTCCTGAAGAACCGGTCAACGAGTCGCACCTGTTGGCGCTGGTCGATGCCTGGCCGCCGGCGCTGTTGCCGTTCCTGAGCAAGCCGGCGCCGGGCAGCACCCTGACCTGGACGGTGGAGTTCGTGCAGCCGCTGCGGGATTTGACCACGCTGGACTGGTGCAAGTACCTGGCGCAGATCGAGTACGCCGCCGACGGCTACGGCCATGTGGCGGCCAAGCTGTGGAGCGCCGAAGGGGAATTGATCGCGATGAGCCGCCAGACGGTGACGATCTTCGCCTGACTCAATGCCGGCGGTGGCGCTCGCGCCAGGCGCGCCACCAGCCGCCGCTGAGGAGAAAGCGCGGAAAGGTCAGGAACTGCTCGACCAACAGGCGCGATACGGCGTCCTTGCGGTCGCTGAACGGCTCGGAGGCCTGCGCCTCCAGGCTGTGCCCGTGGCGCTGCAGGGCCAGCGCCGCCACGATGCCGATCACGCCGATGGCGACGCTCGCCAGGCTCAGGCTGAACACCCCCGACACGATCAGCAGAAACGCGACGATGAACAGCGGCACGGCGATCAGGTGCAGCACCAGGTTGGTCGGGTGCTGATGGTTGTGCGGGTACGCGCGCCATTGCCAGGCGGGAAGGTTGGGGTGACGTTTGCCCATGTCTGCGGCTCCTTGTGCCATGTTCGGTGCATGGGTTGAAGGATAGGCCGGGGCCGGGAGGGCGGCGAATCAAGGTTGGCTATTGAAGCGATAGGCGCCATGGCCGGGTTCGATGCCGCCCGGACTGACGCCTTCGCGATGTCTCCCCTACAGCTTCAGCTGCCCGATGGCCTTGCTCAGTTCCCCGGCCAGGGTCGCCAGCTCGTTGCTGGTGGTCGCCGAGTCCACGGTCTGCTGCACAGTGTCTTCGGTCACGTCGCGGATGCTCACCACCGCACGGTTCATCTCTTCGGCCACCTGGCTCTGCTGTTCCGCCGCCACCGCGATCTGCGTGTTGCTCTCGCGCATCTGCGCCACGGCGCCGGTGATTTCCGCCAGCGCTTCGCCGGCTTCCTGGGCCTGCTGCACGCAGTCGTCGGCCTTGTAGGAACTCTCCTGCATGAAGTCCACCGCATCGCGGGTGCCGGCCTGCAGCGCCGAGACCATGGTGGTGATCTCGTCGGTGGAGGTCTGCACGCGCTTGGCCAGGTTGCGCACCTCGTCGGCGACCACCGCGAACCCGCGCCCCATCTCGCCGGCCCGGGCCGCTTCGATGGCGGCGTTGAGGGCCAGCAGGTTGGTCTGTTCGGCGATGCTGTGGATCACGCTGACCACGCCGTTGATCTTCTGGCTGTCCTCGGCCAGGCGCTGGATCATTTCGGCGGTCTGCTGCACGCCGCTGGACAGCCCGGCGATGGACTGCTGCACCCGGCTCACCACCTGCTGGCCGCTGCCGGCCAGGCCGTCGGCGGTCTGCGACAGGTCGCGGGTGGCGCCGGCGTGCTGGGCGATGTGGTGGACGGTGGCGGTCATTTCGTTGATGGCCGTGGCGGCCTGGTCGGTTTCGCTCTGCTGGCCGAGCATGCCGTGGCGCACCTCGTTCATGCTCGATGCCAGGCGTGCCGCGCCGACGTCCAACTGCCGCGCAGTGTTGGCGACCGTGGTCACCACCCGCTGGTAGCCGGCCTGCATGGCGTTGAAGGCGTTGGCCATCTGGCCGACCTCATCCTTGCACGCCAGCGGCACCCGGGCGCTCAGGTCGCCGGTCTTTTCGACGTGCAGCATCACGTCCTTCAGCGTGTTGAGCTGGCTCAGCAGAAAGCGGATCAGCAACTGAGAAGCGCCGAGCATCGCCAGCATCAAAATGAACACCGCCACCGCATAGTTGGCGAAGCGTTCGCTGAACACCTGGCTCATGCTCGGGCCGTAGGCGATGACCGCCACCTGCTGGCCATCGGCGCGGCCGAACACTTCGGCGCCCATCAGCGGGTTGTCGCCGAACAGCGGCAGATGGTTGATCTCGACCCAGCCGTTGCCGTCAGTGATCTCCAGCAACGGTTGGTCGTTGAGGCGAGGGGCTTCGCCGCGTTTGAACGTCAGCACCTGATCGGTCTTGGGCAGCGCTTGCCCGGCCGGCCAGGCCTTGAGCAACTGCGCCTGCGCCTGTGCGGACGCCTGTGCAGCATGGCTGCGGGACTGCTGTTCC
This sequence comes from Pseudomonas sp. NPDC089534, assembly GCF_044749305.1. Classification (NCBI taxonomy): domain Bacteria; kingdom Pseudomonadati; phylum Pseudomonadota; class Gammaproteobacteria; order Pseudomonadales; family Pseudomonadaceae; genus Pseudomonas; species Pseudomonas sp. NPDC089534. The sequence continues at coordinate 39,766 of NZ_JBIVHR010000041.1, forward strand.
AGTTGCACGGCATAGAGCACCAGCAGCAGGGTGGTGACGAAGGCGACCGCGTTGACCGCCCAGAATTTGTATTTCAGCGAGATATTGCTAAGCCAGGCACCCATGGAGGTCTTCTCTGATAGCGGAAACAGTTTTGGCAAGGTGCCAGCATTGTGCCGGTATCGTGGGCGCGGAATCTTGATGTGCATCAAGGCCTGGTGTTGTAGGAGCCAGCAGGCTGGCTCCCACAGGGTTGTCAGGGCAGGGTGGGCAGACCGTAGAACGCCCGGGCGCAGGCAGTGGTGTGGGCGGCCAGGTCAGCCTCGGTTTCGCCGCGGTGCAGGGCGACTTCGCGCAGCACTTCGGTGAGGTAGGCCGGCTCGTTGCGCCCGTTCTTGGGCTTGGGCCGCAGGCTGCGCGGCAGCAGGTACGGCGCATCGCTTTCGAGCATCAGGCGACCGCGCTTGATCTCCTTCACCAGCGGGTGCAGGTGGGTGCCGCGGCGCTCGTCGCAGATCCAGCCGGTGATGCCGATGTGCAGATCCAGGTCGAGGTAGCTGAACAGTGCCTTCTGTTCACCGGTGAAGCAATGCACCACGGCGGCGGGCAAGCGGTCGCGGAAGTCGCGCAGGATCTCCAGCAGGCGCTGGCTGGCGTCGCGTTCGTGGAGGAACACCGGCAATTGCAGCTCGGCGGCCAGGGCCAGGTGTTCTTCCAGCACCTTTTCCTGCTGCGGTCGCGGGGAAAAGTCGCGGTTGAAATCCAGCCCGCATTCGCCCACGGCCACCACGCCCGGTTCCTTCAGCAGGGCGTGCAGGCGCCGTGCGCTGTCGGCGTTCCAGTCGCTCGCCGAGTGCGGGTGGATGCCGGCGGTGGCGAACAGCCGTTGTCCGCTTGCATCCAGTTGCCGGCACAGTTCCAGCGCCTGTTCGCTGCCCTCGATGCTGGTGCCGGTCAGCACCAATTGGCAGACGCCGGCGGCGTAGGCGCGGTCGAGCACGGCCTGGTGTTTGTCGGCGAAACTGGGGTTGGTCAGGTTGACGCCGATGTCGATGAGTTGCATGGTGCTTCCTCGGGCCGAAGGCCGGAAAGCATATCAGAGCCGTAGATTTATAAGAAAAGCCAAGAACTACAACACCTTATGGCTGTCTGTTGAGGCCGCGGGACAGGTTGGGCTGGCAGCAATGCCATCACTGTGCCAGTCTTTCGCACTTTGCCAGCGCTTCAGGCGCTCTGTTTTCGTCGGCGCTTTTGCCCGTTCCGGGTTGAAGGTGCCCCCTGTTCTTTCCGGAGAGTGGATGGTTCGTCCCTCGGTGTTGCTCCTGCTGTGCGGATCGTTGCTGCTGCCGATGACGGCGGCGGCGCGCCTGCCTGGCCCGTTGCAGGCCGTACCGGCCGCCAAGGTGCGCGACCTGGCCGAGATCCGCAGCAGCCGCGTGCTGCGGGTGCTGGTCAACCAGAGCCGCAACAGCTCCGGCGAAGTCCAGGGCCAGGCCATCGGCGTCGAGTATCACCGCTTGCGCGCCTTCGAGCAGTACCTCAACGGCCACGCCCGTGACGGTCAGGAAATCAGCCTCAAGATCATTCCCAAGGCCAAGGATCAATTGCTCGGCGCGTTGCAGCGGGGCGAGGGCGACCTGGTGGCGCCGGGGGAACTGCTGGATCTGCAGCCCGGCCACGCGGTCGCCAGCAGCGAGCCGATCGCCAGCAACGTGCCGCTGGTGCTGGTCGGCATCAAGGGCGAGCGGCGCTACACCAAGGTCGAGCAACTGGCCGGCAAGACCCTGGCCCTGCCCACCGGCAGCGCGGCGGGGGAGGCGGTCGACCGGCTCAATCAGAAGCTCGCGCTGCACAAGCTGGCGCCGATCAAGATCGAGTGGGTCGACCCGACCCTCGCGGTCGAGGACGTGCTGGAGATGGTGCAGGGCGGCATCTTCCACCTGACCGTCGTCGAGCAGCCCATCGCCGAGCGGTGGGGCAAGATCCTGCCCAAGCTGCGTTTCGACCGGCAGTTGATGATCAGCGAACCGGGCGAGGAATACTGGTTCGTGCGCCGCGATGCGTCGATGCTGCGGGCGAGCATCGACCGCTTCCTGAGCGGCTACAAGAAGCCGGCCAACGAAGACGCGGCGTTCCTGCGCATCTACCGCCGTCTCTATCAAGTGCACTATCCCTTGGCCAAGGCCGACCGCCAGCGCCTGGAAAGCCTGCGCCCGACCCTGCAGAAGCACGCCGAAGCGCAGAACATGGACTGGCTGAACCTGGCGGCGCTGGCGTTCAAGGAATCGGCGCTGCAGCCCAGCGCGCGTGGTGGCGGCGGGCCCACCGGCCTGATGCAGATCACGCCGTCGGCCGCGCAGCGGGTGGGCGTGGGCAACATCCAGAATCTCGATGGGAATGTGCAGGCCGGGGCCAAATACCTGGCGATGATCCGCCGCAAGTTCTTCAACAGCCCCAAGCTCAACGAGCGCGAGCGCATGGCGTTCACCCTGGCCGCCTACAACATCGGCCCCGAGCGCGTGCAGGGCATGCGGGCCGAGGCCCGGCGGCGGGGCCTGAACCCCAACCAGTGGTTCTTCCAGGTCGAGCGCATCGCCATGGAGCAGGTGGGAATGGGGGCCGTCAGCTATGTTAATAGCGTGAACAAGTACTACTTGGCGTTCGACCGGGAGCGGGAGTCGCTGGAGCCCCGGGGACAGAAAGTTGTCTCACGCAAATGATCTAATAAACTGATTGTTATGGCGGGATTTTTGCGCTTTTAACATGTGATTTATTGATTAATATGGCGACCAACCCACACACATCTCCCCCAAGAAATTAAGGAACGCAAACATGAGCTCTCTGATCAACAAGGTACTGTTCACCCGCGCCGGCTACGGCCTGACCGTTCTGCGCATCGCCGTCGGCGTGATCTTCGCCGCCCACGGCGCGCAGAAGCTCTTCGGCCTGTTCGGCGGCTACGGCCTGGCCGGCACCGCGCAGTACATGGAGAGCATCGGCCTGACGCCGGGCTACCTGATGGCGACGCTGGCCGGCGGCACCGAGTTCTTCGCCGGCCTGGCCCTGATCATCGGCCTGCTGGTGCGCCCGGCTGCGCTGGGGCTGACCTTCCTGTCGCTGGTGGCGATCTTCACTGTGCACATCGGCAACGGCCTGTTCATGGCCAACAACGGCTACGAGTTTGCCTTGGCCCTGCTCGGCGGCAGCATCGCGGTCCTGATCGAAGGGGCCGGCAAGCTCTCGGTGGATCGCGCCATCGCCGGTTGACCGCTCTGGAACACGGCAAAGGCCCGCATTGCGCGGGCCTTTTTTGTTGCGGCCGATTCTTGACACTGGCCAGTCACGTTCTCTAGGATGCCGCTCATGCGCCGATTTAAACAGCTACTTGCGGGGCGCCAGGTGACTCATCCAGTCGCCGTCAGAAGCCGGTCCGGGCTTCGAAATACCGCTAAAGCGCTGGTTCGGTGTTGCCTCTCACCTGCCATGCAGACTTTTGAGGCAGAGACACGACACATGAATGCACTTCGCCCTCCAGCACGTCCCGCGCCGATCACGGCACACATCACCCAGCGCAATCCAAAGATCCTGCTTGGCGGCAAGCATCAGCCGACGTTGCTGCGCTACCTCGATGGTTGGCCGCGCCGCAGCGGCGGCCCTGCCGCGTTCCTGATCCAGTTTGTCGAAGACGGCGAGTCGCTGGCGCGCTTTGCCGACGACAGTTTCGATCTGGCGGTGATTCAGGCGCCGGGTCGCGACGAGGCGCCGGAGATGATCCGGCAATTGACCCGGGTGGCGCGTCAGGGACTGATCGCCCGGCGCTGAGGCGCCTCAGGGATAGTCGATGGCGACGATGTACACGAACTGCTCGCCGGTCGGCGTCTGCACCCGCACCTCCGCGTCCAGCGCCTTGCCGACGAGGGCGCGGGCCAGGGGCGAGTCGATGCTGATCAGGCCCTGTTTCAGGTCCAACTCATCCGGCCCGACGATGCGGTAGCGCGACTGCTTGCCGTCTTCGTCCTCGATGGTGACCCAGGCGCCGAAGTAGACCTTGTTCGGATCGCTGGGCCTTTCGCTGACGACCCTCAGCGCCTCCAGGCGTTTAGTCAGGAACCGCACCCGGCTGTCGATTTCGCGCAGCATCTTTTTGCCGTAGGTGTATTCGGCGTTTTCCGAGCGGTCGCCCTGGGCCGCCGCTTCGCTCACCGCCTGCGTCACCTGCGGGCGGCGCACGTGCCACAGCTCATGGAATTCGGCGCGCATCCGTGCTTCGCCTTCGGGGGTGATCAAGGCGGTGCCGGCGGTGCGGGGAGGGCGGTAACGGCTCATGGCGATTTCTTGTGGGAAAGAGGGCTGGAGTCTATCAACCCTCGCGCAGCACTGTCAGCGGGCTTGAGTTGAGCGCCCGGCGGGTGCCGAACACCCCGGCGCCGCCGATCAGCGCCGCACCGATCAGCGGCAGCACCAGCAGCCACGGATGCGGGTGCCACGGCAGGTCGAAGGCGTAGCGGTACAGCACCAGGCTCACCACCTCCGAACCGATGGCCGCCAACAGTCCGCTGACTGCGCCGAGCAGGCCGAACTCGATCCGCCGTGCCTTGACCAGCACCTGCCGCTGCGCGCCGAGCGCACGCAGCAGCGCGCCCTGGCGGATGCGTTCATCCAGGGTGGCCTGCAATCCGGAGAACAGCACCGCCATCCCGGCGGCCAGCACAAACAACAGCACGTATTCCACCGCCAGGGTGACCTGGGCGAGGATGCTGCGCAGCTGTTCGAGCAGGGCTTCGACCTGCAGGATGGTCACCGCCGGGAAGGCCCGCGACAGCTCGACGATCTGCAGGTCGTGGCCGGGGGCCAGATAGAAGCTGGTCAGGTAGGTCGCCGGCAGGTCCTTCAGGGTGCCGGGCTGGAAGATCATGAAGAAGTTCGGTTGGAAGTTGTCCCAGTTGATCTCCCGCAGGCTGGTCACCCTGGCTTCGCGGTTGACCCCGCCAACGCTGAACACCATGTGGTCGCCGAGCTTGAGCTTGAGGCTCTCGGCGACCTTGCCTTCGACCGAAACGCCCGGCACCCCGTCCGACGGCTGCCCGCTCCACCATGCGCCGGCGGTGATCCGGTTGCCCGTCGGCAGCTCGGCGGCCCAGGTCAGGCTCAGGTCGCGCTGGACCGCCCGGTCGCCGGCCGAATCCTTGCTGACGATCTGCTGCACCGGTTCGCCGTTGATGCTGATCAGCCGCCCCGGCACCACCGGATAAAGCGGCGCGGCCTGGGCCGATACGTTGATCAGGTGGTCGGCGAAGGCTTGCTTGTCGGCCGGCAGGATGTTCAGGGCGAAGTAGTTCGGTGCGTTCTTCGGCAACTGGTTTTGCCAGGTGTCGAGCAGTTCGCCGCGCAGCAAGGCAATCAGCGCCATGGACAGCAGGATCAGGCCGAAGGCCAGCGCCTGGCCGGCTGCCGCCAGCGGATGGCGCAGCAACTGGCCCAGTCCCAGGCGCCACGGCAGCGGTGCGCGGGCGAGCAGGCGACGCAGGCTTTGCAGCAGCAACAGCAGCAGGCCGCCCAGCACCAGCGCCGCCGCCACACCTCCGCCCAACAGGGCGAACGTCAGGAGCAGATCCAGGCTCAGGCGCCACATGATCAGGCCGAGCGCACCCAGCGCAGCGCCATAGACCATCCAGGAACTCGACGGAATCGGCAGCATGTCCCGGCGCAGTACCCGCAGCGGCGGCACGCGCCCCAGCGCGGCGAGCGGCGGCAGGGCGAAACCGGCCAGCGCCACCAGACCGGTGCCGATCCCGGCCAGGGCCGGCAGTAAGGTGCCCGCCGGCACGTCGGCCGGCAGCAGGTCGTGCAGCAAGGCGAACAGCCCCAATTGCGCCAGCCAGCCGAGCAACGCGCCGCCGAGGCTGGCGAGCAGGCCAAGCACCAGCAGTTGCAGGCTGAACAGCACCAGGGTTTCCCGGCGTGACAGGCCGAGGCAGCGCAACAGGGCGCTGGCGTCGAAGCGGCGGCTGGCGAAGCGGTTCGCCGACAGCGCCACCGCCACCCCCGCCAACAGCACCGCGACCAGGCTGGCCATGTTCAGGTAGCGTTCGGCCTTGCCCAGTGCGCCGCCGATCTGCCGGTTGCCGTCGCGGGCGTCCTGGATGCGCTGGTTGGCGGCAAGTCCGGGCTTGATCAATTGCCGGTAGGTCTCCAGCGCCTGGGGCTGGCCGCGCCACAGTTCGCGGTAGCTCACCCGGCTGCCGGGCTGCACCACACCGGTGGCGGCGAGATCTTCGAGGTTGATCAGCACCCGTGGGGTCAGGCTGTAGAAGTTGCCCGCGCGGTCGGGCTCGTAGGTCAGCACCCGAGTCAGTTTCAGGGTTTTCAGGCCGACATCGATGCTGTCGCCGATCTTCAGGTCCAGCGCCGTCAGCAGGCGCGCCTCGACCCAGGCCTCTCCGGGTTGCGGTTCGCCGCCCGTCTCTTCGGCCGCGAACGGGGCGGGGGCGCTCCTCAGTTCGCCGCGCAGGGGGTAGGCCCGGTCGACGGCCTTGATGCTCGACAACTGAATGCCGTTGTCGGTGGCGATGACGCTGGAGAACTCCACCACCTGCGCGTGATCCAGGCGCAGGTCGGTGCCGCTCCTGATCTGTTCCGGGCGCGCCGGCGAGCTGCCTTCGAGCAACAGGTCCGCGCCGAGGAACTCGGTGGCGCGCAGCATCATCGCGCCGTTGAGGCGGGCGCCGAAGTAGCCGATGGCGGTGCTGGCCGCCACCGCCACCAGCAGGGCAAAGAACAGCACCCGCAGTTCGCCGGCGCGGGCGTCGCGCAGCAACTGGCGCAGGGCGAGTACGAACAGGCGCAGCAGCGGCAGATGTGCCATCAAGGCTCCAGGGGGGCGACCAGCTCGCCGGCTTCGAGGCGGATCAGGCGCCGGCAGCGGTGGGCCAGGCGTTCGTCGTGGGTCACCAGCACCAGGGTGGTGCCGCGTTCCTGGTTCAGTTCGAACAGCAGGTCGCTGATGCGCTGGCCGGTGTGGCTGTCGAGGTTGCCCGTGGGTTCGTCGGCGAACAGCACGTCCGGTTCGGCGGCGAAGGCGCGGGCGATGGCCACGCGCTGCTGTTCGCCGCCGGAGAGCTGGCGCGGCGAGTGGGCCAGGCGCTGGCCGAGGCCGACCCGCTGCAGCAGTTCGGTGGCGCGGCTGCGGGCGTCCTTGCGGCCGTCGAGCTCCAGCGGCAGCATGACGTTCTCCAGGGCGTTGAGGCTGTCGAGCAACTGGAACGACTGGAAGACGAATCCGACATGTTCGGCGCGGATGCGCGCGCGCCGGTCCTCGTCGAGGCTGCTCAGGCCCTGGCCGGCGAGGATGACCTCGCCGCCGCTGGGCAGGTCGAGCCCGGCGAGCAGGCCGAGCAGGGTGGACTTGCCGGAGCCGGACGCGCCGACGATGGCCAGGCTGTCGCCCTTGGTGAGGTCCAGGCTGAGCGGGTGCAGGATGGTCAGTTCGCCTTCCGCCCCGGAAACCACTTTGCTAAGGTTCTTCGCGGTGAGAATGCTTGCGCCCATGGAGGATCCGATGCGTGTTTGGTTTTTGAGTGCCGGCCTGGCCGTGATGTGCATGGCCCAGAACGCCGTGGCGGGCACCGTCCTGATCGTCGGCGATAGTATCAGCGCCGGTTTCGGGCTGGATACCCGGTCGGGGTGGGTGTCGTTGCTCGAACAGCGCCTCGGCCGCGAGGGTTTTGACGATAAAGTGATCAACGCCTCCATCAGCGGCGACACCAGCGCAGGCGGCCAGGCGCGCCTGCCGGCGCTGCTTGCGGAGCATAAGCCGGACCTGGTGATCCTCGAACTCGGGGGCAACGACGGCCTGCGCGGAATGCCTGCGGCGCAATTGCAACAAAATCTTGCCTCGATGATCGACAGCGCCCGCCAGAGCGGCGCGAAGGTGCTGTTGCTCGGCATGCAGTTGCCGCCCAATTACGGCAAGCGTTACACCGATGCCTTCGCGCAGGTGTACGGCAACCTCGCCGAGGAGAAGAAGGTTGCGCTGGTGCCGTTCTTTCTCGACGGCGTGGGCGGGCATCCGGACCTGATGCAGGCCGACGGTCTGCACCCGGCGGCCGGGGCCCAGGGGCGGTTGCTGGAAAATGTGTGGCCTGCGCTGAAACCGCTGCTGTGAGGCTTTTCTAGCGGCAGGCTTTCGGCTAATGTGGCGCCCCCCTAATTGGAGCCCCCGATGCCGCGCCCTGCCTGGTCCCTGTTTGCCTACCAACTGATCGAGCCTGACGAACAGCTGGATCTGTTCGCCTGCCAGGAAGTGAGGGTGCATCTGGTGGCGCGTCAGCTGGAGCTCGGCGGCTCGGTGGACCGGACGCTCTGCGGCGGCCTGTTGCCGGCGCAGCCGCGCTGGTCGAGCGTGGACCGCCGGGTGTTCCAGGATCAGCGCCTGTGTTCGCTGTGCCGGGCGATCCTGGAATCGCAGAAGCGCGGCACCTCGCCGATCTGGCCCGAGCTGCGCTTCGAACTCTAGGTTGCCTGTGGCGAGGGAGCTTGCTCCCGCTCGGCGGCGAAGCCGGCGCAAGTCCACGTGAACGCGATTTCATGGTCGCCCCGGCCGCCGCAGGTCTAGCATCTCCCCGAATTCCGCAGGCGCGGTGTACAATCGCGCTCTTGTACCCTTGTCGATCATGCGAAGGATTCTCCGGATGTTGCCGCGTCTTCCTGCCGTCACCCGCTGCCTGTCTCTTGCCGCCCTGTGTGTGGCTGGCCCCGTTGCTGCACTGGAATTTCCCCTGCCACCGCCCGGTGAAGACATCATCGGCCAGGTGCAGGTGATCAAGGCCAAGTACGAAGACACCTTCGCCGACCTGGGCACCACCTACGACCTGGGCTATTCGGAAATGGTCGCGGCCAACCCCGGCATCGACGCCTGGCTGCCGGGCGCCGGCACCGAGGTGATCCTGCCGACCCGCTTCATCCTGCCGCCGGGCCCGCGTGAAGGCATCGTCATCAACCTGGCCGAGTACCGCCTCTACTACTATCCGAAAGGCCGCAACGTGGTGTACACCTTCCCGTTGGGCATCGGCCGCGAAGGCTGGGGCTCGCCGATCGCCCACACCACCATCACCGCCAAGACCCCGAACCCGACCTGGACGCCGCCTGCCTCGATCAAGGCCGAACACGCCGCCGACGGCGATCCGCTGCCGAACGTGGTGCCGGCCGGTCCCGACAACCCGTTGGGCCCGTTCAAGTTCACCCTCGGCACGCCGGGCTACCTGATCCACGGTTCGAACAAGAAGTTCGGCATCGGCATGCGCACCAGCCACGGCTGCTTCCGCATGTTCAACAACAACGTGCTGGAGATGGCCGGCATGGTGCCGGTCGGCACGTCGGTGCGGATCATCAACGACCCGTACAAGTTCGGCCGCAGCGGCGGCAAGGTCTACCTCGAGGCGCACACGCCGCTGGACGACAAGGGCAACCCGTCGGTGGTCGACAAGCACACGGCGGTGATCAACGCGATGCTCAAGCGCGAGGACATCACCAACAACCTGCGCATGAACTGGGATGTGGTGCGCGACGTGGTCGCGGCCGAAGACGGTCTGCCGGTGGAGATCGCCGTGCCGAACACCTCGGCCCCGATGGTCTCCAGCGCTCCGATCGACCTGCAGCAGTAGGCCTGATGACGAAACCCGCCGACGCCTTGCGCGTCGGCGGGTTTTTTGTTGCCGGCAGAAAGCTGCGGGCACAAAAAAGCCGACCCAAAAATGGGTCGGCTTGATAACAATCCCGAAGGACTATTACTTGCGGCTAGCTTTTTCCAGCATGCGCAGAGCACGCTCGTTAGCTTCGTCAGCAGTCTGTTGTGCTTTTTGAGCAGCAGCCAGAGCTTCATCAGCTTTGCGGTAAGCTTCGTCTGCACGAGCTTGGGCCCGAGCAGCTGCGTCTACAGTAGCGGTCAGACGGGCTTCGGTTTCAGTCGTTGCGCT
>NZ_JBIVHR010000042.1:0-49510 GCF_044749305.1 Pseudomonas sp. NPDC089534
CCAATGGCCAGGCACAAGCCGGTGAACAGCACCGCTTTACCGGTCGAGCGCAAGGTCTGGTAATAGGCTTCCTGCAACGGCAACCCGGCACGCAGGAAGCTCTCCAGCCGGCTGTAGATGTAGATGCCGTAATCCACGCCAATGCCCACCCCCAGCGCCACCACCGGCAGGGTCGCCACCTTCACCCCGATGCCCATGTACGCCATCAGCGCGTTGCCCAGCACCGAGGTCAGCACCAGCGGCAGGACGATGCACAGGGTCGCCGCCCACGAGCGGAAGGTGATCATGCACATGACCGCCACGCAGATGTACACCAGCACCAGGATGGTCAGCTCAGCCTGTTTGATGACTTCGTTGGTGGCCGCCTCGATCCCGGCGTTGCCGGCGGCGAGGATGAACTCCAGGCCTTCCTTGTTGTTGTCCGCGGCGAATGCCTGCACCGCCTTCACGGCACGGTCCAGGGTCTCGGCCTTGTGGTCGTTGAGGAACACCAGCACCGGCGCCAGCGAACAGTTGTTGTTGTACAGGCCGTCGGCCCGGGCGATGGAGTTGTTCAGCACGTCCGGGTTGCGCGACAGGGTCTCCCATTTCAGGTTGCCCTCGTTCATGCCCTTGATCATCTGCTTGGACACGGTCACCAGCGAGATCGCCGACTGCACGCCCTCGGTGTTCTGCATCTTCCACATCAGCTCGTCGATGGGCGCCATCGCCTCGTAGCGCGAGCAGCCTTCGGACTTGGTCTTGACCATCACCACCAGCACGTCGGAACTGGTGGAGTAGTTGCTGATGATGAAGTTGTTGTCCTTGTTGTAGCGCGAGTCCGGCCGCAGTTCCGGCGCGCCCTGGTCGAGGTCGCCGATCTTGAGGTTCTTGCTGTACCAGAGGCCGCCGCCGAAGGCGACCAGCGCGATCAGGATCGACACCGGCGCCACCTTGGAGTTGGCGAAGTTCGACAGCAGGCGCCAGAACGGATGCTCGCGGTTCGCGTCCTTCTTGCTCTTGGCCACGGCGCGCTTGCTGATGCCGACATAGGAGATCGCCACCGGCAGCAGGATCAGGTTGGTGAACACGATCACCGCCACGCCGATGGACGCGCCGATGGCCAGCTCGCGGATCACGCCGATGTCGATGATCAGCAGGGTGATGAAGCCGACGGCGTCCGCCAGGATCGCGATCATCCCCGGCAGGAACAGCTGCCGGAAGGTGCGCCGCGCGGCGGTCAGGGCGTTGTCCGCCTCGCTCGACTGCAAGGCGATGCCGTTGATCTTCTGCACGCCGTGGGAGATGCCGATGGCGAAGATCAGGAACGGCACCAGCATCGAGTACGGGTCGAGCCCGAAACCGAAGAAATGCATCAGCCCCAGTTGCCAGATCACCGCCACCAGCGTGGTGCTCAGCACCGCCACGGTGCTGCGCATGCAGTTAGTGAACCAGTAGAGCAGGATCAGGGTGATGACGAACGCGACGCCGAAGAACATCACCACCATCACCAGGCCGTCGATCAGGTCGCCGACCTTCTTGGCGAAGCCCACGATGTGGATCTTGACGTTGGGGTTCTGCGCCTCGAACTTGTTGCGGATCTTGTCCTCCAGCTCATGGGAGAACTTGCGGTAGTCCAGCGCCAGCAGCTTGCCCTGGTCCTGCGGGTCCGGGTAGGACTCCAGCAGCGGGATGTCGACGATGCTCGACTTGAAGTCGTTGGCCACCAGCCGCCCGACCTGGCCGGACTTGAGCACGTTGTTGCGCAGCAGGTCGAGGCTGTCCTGGGAGCCGTTGTAGCTCTGCGGGATCACTTCGCCGCCGGCGAAGCCTTCCTCGGTCACTTCGGTCCAGCGCACGCTCGGGCTCCACAGCGACTTGAGGCCGGAGCGGTCGACGCCGGAGATGTAGAACACCTCGTCGTTGATCTGGCGCAGGGTCTCCATGTACTCCTTGGAGAAGATGTCGCCGTCGGTGGCCTCCACCGAGATCCGCACCGTGTTGCCCAGGTTCGCCAGGTCGTTGCGGTGCTCCATCATCTTCTCGATGAACGGATGCTTGAGCGGGATCATTTTCTCGAAGCTGGTGGACGGCCGGATCAGCGTGGCCTGCCAGAACAGAAAGATGCTGACCAGCAGGCAGATCACGATCACTGCCGGGCGGTTGTTGAAAATCAGGCGTTCGAGGAACGTCGCCTTGTCCTGATGATGAGTGCTCAAGGAAGTCATAGCCCCGCCTTCTTATTATTGATCCGGCTCATTTGCCCAGCTCGGCGCCGTTGGGCGCCGTGATGCGTACTCCGCCCTGCCCGGTCAGGATCAGGTCGCCGTTGCCGGCGGCGGTGACCGACGACAGCGAAATGCGGTCGGGCCGGTTGAACACGCTGAAGGTCTCGCCGTTGTCGCTGCTGCTGATCACCGAGCCGCCGTTGCCGACGATCACGATGGAACCGTCGTCGAGCAGCGTGGCGCCGGACAGGCCGAACTCCAGGGAACCGCGCGCCGCCTTCAGCTCGACCTGCTCCCAGGTGCCGCCGAAGTCGGTGGAGCGGTAGAGGTTGCCGCGCAGGCCGTAGGTCAGCAGGGTCTGCGGCTGCGCGGTGCCGATCACGCCGAACAGCGAGCCTTCGTACGGGCCTTCGAGCTTTTCCCAGGTCTGGCCCCAGTCGGCGGAGCGGAACATGCTGCCCTGCTCGCCGACGATGAACAGCCCCGCGTCCTTCACGGCGGCGATGGCGTTGAGGTGGTATTGGTCTTCGTTGTCGAGGCGGTCGCTGATGTCTTCCCAATGCTGGCCGCCGTCGGTGGTCTCCAGCAGCGCACCGTAGGCGCCGACGGCGATGCCGCTGCTGGCGTCCTTGAACCAGACGTCGAGCAGCGGCGCTTCGCGCTTGAGGTCTTCGAACTGTTTGGTCCAGGTCAGGCCGCCGTCTTCGCTGGCGAGGATCTGCGCGTCATGGCCGACGGCCCAGCCGTGCCGGTCGTCGACGAAGTACACGGCGGTGAGCAGTTGCCGGGTCGGCACCTTGGCCTGGGTCCAGGTCTTGCCCTGGTCGTCGGAATAGAGAATGTGCCCGCGATCCCCGACCGCCACCAACCGGGCGCCGGCATGGACGACATCGAGCATCAGGCTTTTGGCGGCCTTGGCCGAAGCGGTGGAATAGACCGCGTCCGCAGGCGCCTCGTCGGCCAGTGCGCAGGCCGGAACGGTGGCCAGGCCCAGCAGGGCGCAGGCGGTGGCCAGCAGTGCGGTTTTGCGTAACGCCGGCGGGCGGCAACGAACCATAGACCTTCCCCTATTTATTATTGTTGGGCCATCGGGCCTTCAAGGGCGCCGCAAGGGTGCTCCGGGTGACCGGCCGGTCAGCTGCGCTGCATGCAGCATAGTCCTGAAACCCGCAGTCCAGAGCCCCTTCGGATGCTGGCTCATCCTATCGGGCTTTGGAAACGTCTGACAATCGGCGCCACGTTATCTTTTGTTAACCGCGAAACCGGTCTGTTGCAGACGAATGCTTGCTCGCGAATGCGCCAGGCCAGGCCACAAAGACGCGGGCCGGAGCGGCCCCATCGCCAGCAGGCTGGCTCCCACAGGGATCTGGGGTGAATGCAGAGTCTGTGGTCACAGCAGAACAATGTGGGAGCCAGCCGGCTGGCGATGACGGCTGAATGAACGGCCATTCGCCGGATGGATGACGCAAAACTTGCGAAGGGGACTTGCGCGATAGGTATTATGGTATACCATCAGACGCACAGACACTCTCAATCCCCACGGAGCAGCCCATGAGTTTCGAAATCCGCAAGATCGTCAGCTACGTCGAAGAGACTTTCATCGAAGGCGGCAAGGCCACCGACACCCCGGTGACCATGGTCGGCCTGGCGGTCGTGATCAAGAACCCGTGGCTGGGCCGCGGCTTCGTCGAAGACCTGAAACCGGAAATCCGCGCCAACTGCTCCGACCTCGGCGCACTGATGGTCGAACGCCTGGTGGCCGCCATCGGCGGCGCCGAGAAGATCGAGGCCTACGGCAAGGCCGCCGTGGTCGGCGCCGACGGCGAGATCGAGCACGCCTCGGCGGTGATCCACACCCTGCGCTTCGGCAACCACTACCGCGAAGCGGTCAAGGCCAAGAGCTACCTGAGCTTCACCAACAAGCGCGGCGGCCCCGGCACTTCGATCCAGATCCCGATGATGCACAAGGACGACGAAGGCCTGCGCTCGCACTACATCACCCTGGAAATGCAGATCGAAGACGCCCCGCGCGCCGACGAGATCGTCGTGGTGCTCGGGTGCGCCGACGGCGGCCGCCTGCACCCGCGCATCGGCAACCGCTACATCGACCTGGAAGAGCTGGCCGCCGAAAAGGCCCAGTGACCACAATAAGAAAGCATTGCAGGAGCGCTCCATGATTCGGCTCACCGCTGAACTCACCCCCGCCGGCACCAGTTATCTGGCGACCGGCCTCGGCCAACCCGTGGTGCTGATCCACGGCGTGGGCCTGAACAAAGAAATGTGGGGCGGCCAGATCGTCGGCCTCGCCTCGCAGTACCGGGTGATCGCCTACGACATGCTCGGGCATGGCGCCAGTCCGCGACCGGCCGCCGACACCGGCCTGCTCGGTTACGCCGATCAGTTGCTGGAGCTGCTGGAGCACCTGCAACTGTCCCAGGCCACCGTGATCGGGTTTTCCATGGGCGGCCTGGTGGCACGGGCGTTCGCCCTGCACTACCCGCAGCGCCTGCAAGGGCTGGTGGTGCTCAACAGTGTGTTCAACCGCACCGAGGAGCAGCGCGCCGGGGTCATCGCCCGCACCAGCCAGGCCGCCGAGCACGGGCCGGACGCCAACGCCGAAGCGGCGCTGTCGCGCTGGTTCAGCCGCGAATACCAGGCGGCCAATCCGGCGCAGATCGCCGCGATCCGCCAGACCCTGGCCGGCAACGACCCGCAGGGCTACCTGACCACCTATTCGCTGTTCGCCACGCAAGACATGTACCGCGCCGACGACCTGGGCAGCATCCAGGTGCCGACCCTGATCGCCACGGGCGAGCTGGATCCCGGCTCGACCCCGGAGATGGCCGAGCAACTGGCCCGGCGCATCCCCGGCGCGAAGGTCGCCGTGCTGCCCGACCAAAGGCATATGATGCCCGTAGAGTCGCCGCGCCTGGTCAACCAGATGCTGCTGGAATTTCTCGAATCCGCAAACGCCCGACAAAACCATATAAAGGGGATCGTTGCATGACACTCGCACGCTTTCGCATGTGCATCGGCGGAGACTGGGTCGACGCCCTGTCCGGCAAGACGTTCCAAAGCCTGAACCCGGCGCTGGCCGAGCCCTGGGCCGAGCTGCCCGATGCCGACGAGGCCGATGTCGAACGCGCTGTGCAGGCGGCCCAGACCGCCTTCGACAGCCCGGCCTGGCGTGGCCTGACCGCCACTGCGCGGGGCAAGCTGCTGCGCCGCCTCGGCGACCTGATCGCCGAAAACAAGGAACAGCTGGCCCAGTTGGAAAGCCGCGACAACGGCAAGCTGATCCGCGAGACCCGCGGCCAGGTCGGCTACCTGCCGGAATTTTTCCACTACACCGCCGGCCTGGCCGACAAGCTCGAAGGCGGCACCCTGCCGCTCGACAAGCCCGACCTGTTCGCCTACACCGTGCACGAAGCCATGGGCGTGGTCGCCGCGATCATTCCGTGGAACAGCCCGCTGTACCTGACCGCGATCAAGCTCGCGCCGGCCCTGGCGGCGGGCAACACCATCGTGATCAAGCCGTCCGAGCACGCCTCGGCGACGATCCTGGAACTGGCGCGCCTGGCCCTCGAAGCCGGCATCCCGCCAGGCGTGGTCAACGTCGTCACTGGCTACGGCCCGAGCACCGGCGCCGCCCTCACCCGCCATCCGCTGGTGCGCAAGATCGCCTTCACCGGCGGCGCGGCGACCGCCCGGCATGTGGTGCGCAGCAGCGCCGAAAACTTCGCCAAGCTGTCGCTGGAGCTGGGCGGCAAATCGCCGAACATCATCTTCGCCGACGCCGACCTCGACAGCGCGATCAACGGCGCCATCGCCGGGATCTACGCGGCGTCCGGGCAGAGCTGCGTGTCCGGCTCGCGCCTGCTGGTGCAGGACGAGATCTACGACGAGTTCGTCGGCCGTCTGGTCGAGCGCGCCCAGCGCATCCGCATCGGCAACCCGCAGGACGACAGCAGCGAGATGGGCCCGATGGCCACCGCCCAGCAACTGGCCGTGGTCGAAGGCCTGGTGGCCGACGCCCTCGCCGAAGGGGCGCGCCTGCGCATCGGCGGCAAGCGCCCGGCGGGCGTGGGCGACGGCTGGTTCTATGAGCCGACGCTGTTCGAGTGCGACCGCAACTCGATGAAGATCATGCAGGAAGAAGTGTTCGGCCCGGTGGCCTCGGTGATCCGCTTCAAGGACGAGGCCGAAGCGCTGGCGATCGCCAACGACTCGCAGTTCGGCCTCGCCGCCGGCATCTGGACCCGCGACCTGGGCCGCGCCCACCGCCTGGCCCGTGACGTGCGTTCGGGGATCATCTGGGTCAACACCTACCGCGCGGTGTCGGCGATGGCGCCCATCGGCGGCTTCAAGAACAGTGGCTACGGACGCGAAAGCGGCATCGATTCGGTGCTGGCCTACACCGAACTGAAAACGGTGTGGATCAACCTTTCCCAGGCGCCGATGCCTGATCCCTTCGTGATGCGCTAGGAGTCCTGCGACATGATCGAACCCGGCATTTACAAAGACGTGATGGGCTCGTTCCCGTCCGGGGTCACGGTGGTCACCACCCTCGACGCGGACGGCGGCATCGTCGGCATCACCGCCAGCGCGTTCAGCGCGCTGTCGATCGACCCGGCACTGGTGCTGTTCTGCCCCAACTACGCCTCCGACACCTACCCGGTGCTGCGCGACAGCCAGCGCTTCGCGATCCATTTGCTGTCCGCCGACCAGACCGCCGAAGCCTATGCCTTCGCCGGCAAGGGCAAGGACAAGGCCAAAGGCATCGCCTGGCACCTGAGCGAGCTGGGCAACCCGATCCTGGACAAGGCCACGGCGATCATCGAGTGCGAGCTGTGGCGCGAATACGACGGCGGCGACCACGCGATCATCGTCGGCGCGGTGAAGAACCTGATCCTGCCCGCGCAGCCGGTGACGCCGATGATCTACCACAAGGGCAAGCTCGGCGCGTTGCCGACACTGGCCTGAGAAAAACATGCAAGTCCCTGTGGGAGCTGCGGTGCGACGATTCGACTTGCCAGCGATGACGTCGGAACATTCAACATCAATGCCGACTGAACCACCGCTATCGCTGGCAAGCCAGCTTCCACAGGGTTTGAGGTGAGACATGATCAACGAAAAGTACGAACAGGGTTTGAAGATCCGCACCCAGGTGCTGGGCGACGACTACGTCCAGCGCTCGCTCCGCAACGCCGACGACTTCACCCGCCCGCTGCAGGAAATGGTCACCGAATATTGCTGGGGCCATGTCTGGGGCCGCGACGGCCTGTCGCTCAAGGAGCGCAGCATGATCAACCTGGCGATGATCTCGGCGCTCAACCGCCCGCACGAACTCAAGCTGCATGTGCGCGGCGCCTTGCGTAACGGCTTGAGTCGTGAGCAAATACGCGAAATTCTGCTTCAGGTCGGCATCTACTGCGGCGTTCCCGCGGCCGTAGACAGTTTCCGGCTCGCCCGTGAAGCCTTCGCCGAAGCCGACGCCGAGGCCTCCAGTCAACACTCGGCTGTCTGACCGCACCGCAAGGACAGCCACATTTAGAGCGGACTCCATGAAACGCCTGCCACTCGACGACAGCTTCAAGGTCAATCGCAACCCCGTCACCCTGCGCGAGATCGTGCTGGACAAGCTGCGAAGCGCCATCATGAACTTCCAGCTCCTGCCGGGCGACCGCCTGGTCGAACGCGACCTGTGCGACCGCCTGGGCGTGAGCCGCACGTCGGTGCGCGAAGCCTTGCGTCACCTGGAGTCCGAAGGCCTGGTGGAGTTCGCCGACGCCAAGGGCCCGCGCGTGGCGATCATCACGCTGGCCGACGCGGTCGACATCTTTGAGCTGCGCTGCGTGCTCGAAGGCCTGATCGTCCAGCTGTTCACCCTGCGCGCCAAGGCCAAGGACATCAAGGCCCTGGAGAAAGCGCTGGAGGAGAACCGCAAGGCCCTCAAGGACGGCGAGCTGCAACAGGTGATCGACTCGGTGCAGGGTTTCTACGACGTGCTGCTGGAAGGCTCCGGCAACCACATCGCCGCCACCCAGCTGCGCCAGTTGCAGGCGCGCATCAGCTACCTGCGGGCGACGTCGGTGTCCCAGGAAAACCGCCGCGGCGCCAGCAACCAGGAAATGGAAAAGATCGTCGAGGCGATCAAGAGCGGCGATCCGCTGGCCGCGCACCAGGCGTCGGTCGACCACGTGCGCGCCGCGGCCGCCGTCGCCCTCGACTACCTCAAGCGCAAGCAGGAAGAGACCGGCGCCACCCCGGCGATCACCCTGCCCATCGCGCTGAAAGAACCGCGCATAGGCCGCTGACATGTTCAGCCCGAGCTTTTGCCCGAAATGCGGCGGCGCTGACCTCGGTCAGCAGGTGCCGCCGGGCGATACGCACGAGCGCCTGATGTGCCGCGGCTGCGGCTACATCCACTACGTCAATCCGAAGATCATCGCCGGCTGCATCATCGAGCAGGACGGCAAATACCTTTTGTGCCAGCGGGCGATCCCGCCGCGTCCAGGCACCTGGACACTGCCGGCGGGCTTCATGGAAAGCGGCGAGACCACCGAGCAGGCGGCCGTGCGCGAAGTCTGGGAAGAAAGCGGCGTGCGCGCCGAGATCGTCTCGCCCTACTCGATCTTCAGCGTGCCGAAGATCAGCGAGGTGTACATCATCTTCCGCGCCATCGCCCTGGAGATCACCGGCCAATACGGCCCGGAAACCCTCGACTGCCAATTCTTCGCCCCCGAGGACATCCCCTGGGACAAGATCTACTACCCGGCGATCCGCCAGATCCTCGAACGCTACATCGAAGAGCGCCAGGCCGGCGTCTACGGCATCTACGTGGGTAACGACGACAGCGGCAAGATTCATTTCATCCGCTGATCGCGCTCCCCTGCAGGAGCGAGCCTGTTCGCGATGACGCCACCCGCCGCACCATCGACGGTGCCTGAAACACTGCCATCGCCAGCAGGCTGGCCCCCACAAGGGAACGTCGCTGCTGCGTGCCGGCCAACACCGCCCCCTGTGGGAGCGAGCCTGCTCGCGATGAGGCCGTCAGCCACACCCTCCACGGTGCCTGAAACACCGTCTTCGCCAGCAGGCTGGTTCCCACCAGGTCAGAGTGGTGCCACGCCTTCGACGATGATGACTTCCGCCCTCGCCCACTCCTCGCGATAGCTTTTCGCTTCCTGATACGCCGCCGAGCGATAGCACGCCACCGCCTGCTCGTAACTGTCGAACTCAATCACCACGCTGCGCTGCGGCGTCGCCCTGCCCTCCATCGCTTCGCTGCGCCCGCCCCGGGCGAGGAACCGTCCGCCGTACTCGGCGAACGCCTTCGGCGCGCGTTGGGTGTATTGGCTGTAGTGATCGGGATCGGTGACGTCCACGTGAGCAATCCAGTAAGCCTTCATAGTGACCTCTCGGTTGAATTTGTATTATGGTATACCACAAATATCCAACAGACACCGGGAGTCCAGCATGGCCTTCAACCGCATCGAAGAAATCCTCGAAGATTACCGCCTCGGCAAAATGGTGCTGCTGGTCGATGACGAGGACCGGGAGAACGAAGGCGACCTGCTGCTGGCCGCCGACCGCTGCACACCCGAGGCGATCAGCTTCATGGCCCGTGAGGCCCGCGGGCTGATCTGCCTGACCTTGACCGACGAACACTGCCAGCGTCTGGGCCTGGAGCAAATGGTGCCGAGCAACGGCAGCGTGTTCAGCACCGCGTTCACCGTCTCCATCGAAGCGGCGGTGGGCGTCACCACCGGGATCTCCGCCGCCGACCGCGCCCGCACCGTGGCCGCGGCGGTGGCGCCCGGTGCCTGCGCGGAGGATCTGGTGCAGCCCGGCCACATCTTCCCCCTGCGCGCCCGCGAAGGCGGCGTGCTGACCCGCGCCGGGCACACCGAGGCCGGTTGCGACCTGGCGCGCCTGGCCGGCTTCACGCCCGCTTCGGTGATTGTCGAGGTGATGAACGACGACGGCACCATGGCCCGCCGGCCGGACCTGGAAGCCTTCGCGCGCAAGCACGGGATCAAGATCGGCACTATCGCCGACCTGATCCACTACCGCCTGAGCACCGAGCACACCATCGAACGCATCGGCGAACGCGAGCTGCCGACCGTGCACGGCACCTTCCGCCTGATCACCTTCGAGGACCGCATCGAGGGCGGCGTGCACATGGCCATGGTGATGGGCGAGCTGCGCCGCGAGGAACCGACGCTGGTGCGCGTGCATGTGATCGACCCGCTGCGCGACCTGGTCGGCGCCGAGTACAGCGGGCCGCGCAACTGGACGCTGTGGGCGGCGCTGCAGCGGGTCGCGGCCGAAGGCCATGGCGTAGTCGTGGTGCTGGCCAACCATGAGTCCTCCCAGGCGCTGCTGGAGCGGGTGCCGCAACTGACCCAGCCGCCGCGGCAGTTCAGCCGTTCGCAGTCGCGGATCTATTCTGAAGTGGGCACCGGGGCGCAGATCCTGCAGAACCTGGGCGTCGGCAAGCTGCGCCACCTCGGGCCGCCGCTGAAGTATGCCGGTTTGACCGGCTACGATCTGGAAGTGGTCGAGAGCATTCCCTTCACCGAATGATTCCCCTGTGGCGAGGGAGCTTGCTCCCGCTGGACTGCGCAGCAGGCCCGGCCTTCGGTGAAGCGAGGGTCGCTGCGCAACCCGGCGGGAGCAAGCTCCCTCGCCACGGCCTGTGTTCCATGAGTGCTGAAGTCAAAGCTGCCGGATAACCGGTACGGCAAAATGCTTGCACAAAGCTTGGAATACCATAATATGATATTCCATAGACCGGACGAGCCGACCAAGCCGTCCCTCTACTGCTCCCGACAGGCGGGCAACAACGCAAGCCCGCTGAAAAACACAACAATGAGGGCGTGAAAATGGTGTTGAACAAAGCTGCAACCGCAATCCTTCTTGCGGGACTGCTGAGCGTGACCGGCCACGCTGCAATGGCCGCCGAAAGCGTGAACTTTGTCAGCTGGGGCGGCAGCACCCAGGATGCGCAGAAGCAGGCCTGGGCCGACCCGTTCAGCAAGGCCAGCGGCATTACCGTGGTGCAGGACGGCCCCACCGACTACGGCAAGCTCAAGGCCATGGTCGAAAGCGGCAACGTGCAGTGGGACGTGGTCGATGTCGAAGCCGACTTCGCCCTGCGCGCCGCCGCCGAAGGCCTGCTCGAACCCCTCGACTTCAAGCAGATCCAACGCGACAAGATTGACCCGCGCTTCGTCAGCGACCACGGCGTCGGCTCGTTCTTCTTCTCCTTCGTGCTCGGCTACAACGAAGGCAAGGTCGGCGCCAACAAGCCCCAGGACTGGAGCGCCCTGTTCGACACCAAGACCTACCCCGGCAAACGCGCCCTGTACAAATGGCCGAGCCCCGGCGTGCTGGAGCTGGCCCTGCTGGCCGACGGCGTGCCGGCGGACAAGCTCTACCCGCTGGACCTGGACCGCGCCTTCAAGAAACTCGACACCATCAAGAAAGACATCGTCTGGTGGGGCGGCGGCGCGCAGTCGCAGCAATTGCTCGCCTCCGGCGAGGCCAGCCTCGGCCAGTTCTGGAACGGCCGCACTTACGCCCTGCAGCAGGACGGCGCGCCGGTGGGCGTGAGCTGGAAACAGAACCTGGTGATGGCCGACATCCTCGTCGTGCCGAAGGGTTCGAAGAACAAGGACGCGGCGATGAAGTTCCTGGCCAGCGCCAGCAGCGCCAAAGGCCAGGCCGACTTCTCCAACCTGACCGCCTACGCCCCGGTCAACGTCGACAGCGTGGCGCGTCTGGACTCGACGCTGGCCCCCAACCTGCCGACTGCCTACGCTAAGGATCAGATCACCCTTGATTTCGCATACTGGGCCAAGAACGGCCCGGCCATCGCGACACGGTGGAACGAATGGCTGGTCAAATGAAAATGACGGCCACCGCGTCCCGTCCCTCCACTGCCGCCGGGAGCGCCGCCAGCGCTGCCGGTCCGGCCCCGGCCAAGGCGAGTGCAATGGCGCAGGCCCCGTCCCTCAAACAACGCTGGCGCGGCGCCGGCAACCTGGCCCCGGCCTTGCTGTTCCTCGGCCTGTTCTTCCTGGCGCCGCTGATCGGCCTGCTGCTGCGCGGCGTGCTGGAGCCTGAACCGGGCCTGGGCAACTACCAGCAGCTGTTCGCCAACTCGGCCTATGCGCGGGTGCTGCTCAACACCTTTTCGGTGGCCGGGCTGGTGACCCTGTTCAGCCTGCTGCTGGGCTTTCCGCTGGCCTGGGCGATCACCCTGGTGCCGCGCGGCTGGGGCCGCTGGATGCTCAACATCGTGCTGCTGTCGATGTGGACCAGCCTGCTTGCGCGCACCTATTCGTGGCTGGTGCTGCTGCAGGCCTCGGGGGTGATCAACAAGGCCCTGATGGCGCTGGGCATCATCGACCAGCCGCTGGAGATGGTGCACAACCTCACCGGCGTGGTGATCGGCATGAGCTACATCATGATCCCGTTCATCGTGCTGCCGCTGCAGGCGACCATGCAGACCATCGACCCGATGATCCTGCAGGCCGGCTCGATCTGCGGCGCCAGCCCCTGGACCAACTTCTTCCGGGTGTTCCTGCCGCTGTGCCGGCCGGGGCTGGCGTCCGGCGGGCTGATGGTGTTCGTGATGTCGCTCGGTTACTACGTCACCCCGGCGCTGCTGGGCGGGGCGCAGAACATGATGCTGCCGGAGTTCATCATTCAGCAGGTGCAGTCGTTCCTCAACTGGGGCCTGGCCAGCGCCGGCGCCGCGTTGCTGATCGTCATCACCCTGGTGCTGTTCTACTTCTACCTGAAGCTTCAGCCGGAATCCCCGGTTGGCGCCAGCAACGCGAGGTAAGCCGACATGCTCCTGACACCCAATGCCATGAGCCGCCGGATGCGCCTGGGCCTGTACGCGACGACCGGGCTGATCGGCCTGTTCCTGCTGCTGCCCATCGTGTTCATCGTGCTGCTGTCGTTCGGCTCGTCCCAATGGCTGGTGTTCCCGCCGCCGGGCTGGACGCTGAAGTGGTACGTGCAGTTCTTCTCCAACGCCGACTGGATGAGCGCGGCCATGGCCAGCCTGAAGGTCGCGGTGCTGACCACGGTCTGCGCCGTGGCCCTGGGCCTGCCGACCGCCTTCGCCCTGGTGCGCGGGCGCTTTCCCGGCCGGGAAATGCTCTACGGCCTGTTCACCCTGCCGATGATCGTGCCGCTGGTGATCATCGCCGTGGCGGTGTACGCGCTGTTCCTCAAGCTCGGCTACACCGGGACGATGTTCGCCTTCGTCGTCAGCCATGTGATCGTCGCCCTGCCGTTCACCATCATCTCGATCATCAACTCGCTGAAGCTGTTCGACCAGTCGATCGAGGACGCGGCGGTGATCTGCGGTGCCTCGCGCCTGCAAGCGGTGTTCAAGGTGACGTTCCCGGCGATCCGTCCGGGCATGGTCGCCGGCGCCCTCTTCGCCTTCCTCGTCTCGTGGGACGAAGTGGTGCTGAGCGTGATGATGGCCAGCCCGACCCTGCAGACCCTTCCCGTGAAAATGTGGACCACCCTGCGTCAGGACCTGACACCCGTGATCGCCGTCGCCTCGACGCTGCTGATCGGCCTGTCGGTGCTGGTCATGGTGATCGCCGCCGCCCTGCGCCGGCGCAACGAAATCCGCGCCTGAGCGCCCAGGAGTACGACATGAGTGCCGTGATCAAAGACGCATCCCAGCAGAGCGACAAACCCCTGGTCAGCCTGCGCCACCTGAACAAGCACTACGGCGACTTCGCCGCCGTGGACAACATCTCGCTGGACATCAAGGACGGCGAGTTCCTCACCTTCCTGGGCTCCAGCGGCTCGGGCAAGAGCACCACGCTGTCGATGCTCGCCGGCTTCGAGACGCCGAGCAGCGGCGAGATCCTGGTCAACGGCCAGTCGCTGGTGAACGTGCCGCCGCACAAGCGCGACATCGGCATGGTGTTCCAGCGGTACTCGCTGTTCCCGCACCTTTCGGTGCGCGACAACATCGCCTTCCCGCTGATGATCCGCAAGCTCTCCGCCGCCGAGCGGGACAAGCGCGTCGATGCGATGCTCAAGCTGGTGCAGCTTGAGCAGTTCGCCCACCGCCGGCCTTCGCAGTTGTCCGGCGGCCAGCAGCAACGGGTCGCCATCGCCCGGGCGCTGGTCTACGAACCGCGCATCCTGCTGATGGACGAGCCGCTCGGCGCGCTGGACAAGAAGCTGCGTGAAGACCTGCAGGATGAACTGCGCCAGCTGCACCGGCGCCTGGGCATCACCATCGTCTACGTGACCCACGACCAGGAAGAGGCCATGCGTCTGTCCCAACGTATCGCGATCTTCAGCCACGGCAAGATCGTCGGCCTGGGCAGCGGCTATGACCTGTACCAGAATCCGCCGAATGCCTTTGTGGCGTCGTTCCTCGGCAACTCGAACTTCCTGCGGCTCAAGGCCCAGGGCAACGGGGCGGCGGATTTCGAAGGGCAGGCGCTGTCGATCCGCCTCACCGCCGGCCTGCACAGCGGGCAGGACGTGCTGCTGATGGTGCGCCCGGAAAAGGCCCTGGCGCTGAGCGTGCAGCAAGCGGTCAACGAACCGCTGGCCGCCGGCTGGAACGAAGTGTCGGCCAAGGTGGTGGAGGTGCTGTTCCTCGGCGAGAGCCAAACGTGCAGCGTCGTGACGCCGGGCGGCACCTCGATGACGGTCAAGGCCCTGTCCGCCGCCGGCATGCCGCTCAAGGCCGGCGATCCGGTGCAGGTGCGCTGGGCCACGGCGGATGCGTGCGTGTACACCGAATGGGCAGAAAGCGACCTGAACAAGGCGGCCGGCGCCCACTGAATCCGCTAGCGCCACAAGACCCTGCGGGAGCTGGCCTGCCAGCGATGACGACGGCACGTTGGGCATCTCTGCTGCCTGATCCACCGCCATCGCCAGCAGGCTGGCTCCCACAGGTTTCGCCGTTGTCCGCAACATCCCCGCACACCACAAATCCCTGTGGGAGCTGGCTTGCCAGCGATGAGGCCGGTACTGCCGGCATCTCCGGCGTCTGACCCACCGCCATCGCCAGCAGGCTGGCTCCCACAGGTTTCGCCGGTGCCCGCAGCATCCCCGCACACCACAAAAACCTGTGGGAGCTGGCTTGCCAGCGATGAGGCCGGCACTGCCGGCATCTCCGGCGCCTGACCCACCGCTATCGCCAGCAGGCTGGCTCCCACAGGTAATCCAGGGTGATGGCAGGTTTCTGTGCCCATCACAGAAACCTGTGGGAGCTTGCCTGCAAGCGATAGGGCCGGCACTGCCGGCGTCTCCGGCGCCTGACCCACCGCTATCGCCAGCAGGCTGGCTCCCACAAGGGATCCCGGTTGTCCGCAGCATTCCTGTACACCACAAACCCCTGTGGGAGCTGGCTTGCCAGCGATGAGGCCGGCCCACCCAACATCACCGGTGTCTGACCCACCGCCATCGCCAGCAGGCTGGCTCCCACAGGGGACTACGGGTGTCCGCAGGCTCTTGGTTCACCACAAAAACCTGTGGGAGCTTGCCTGCAAGCGATAGGGCCGGCACTGCCGGCATCTCCGGCGCCTGACCCACCGCCATCGCCAGCAGGCGGGCTCCCACAGACGGGTCATCGTCGCTTAAACCGGGACAACCACCTTGGCGTCCGCCGTCACCGCGCCGTCCACCGGGACCTGCGCCTTGCAGGCCTGGCTCAGCGTCAGCGACTTGGTCTCCGGCGCCCAGGCCCAGGACAGCAGCGCGCCGATGGCCAGGATCGCCGCCAGGATGCCCATGGTCGGGCTCAGCCCGATGCCGGCCACGCTCACCGGCAGCAGGAAGGTGCTGATGGCCGAGCCGAGCCGGCTGACCGCCGTCGCCAGGCCGATGCCGCTGGCGCGCACTTCCGTCGGGAAGCTCTCCGCCGGGAACACCCCGACCAGGTTGCTCACCGCCGACAGCACCAGGGTGAACAGCCCGAACACCAGCACCATCAGCCACGCCGCACCGCCCGGCAGCACCGCGAGCAGGAACAGCGCCACCGCCAGAATGACGAACGAGTTGATCAGGAACCCGCGCCGGGTGAACTTGATCGTGCACCAGATGCCGATCAGCGCGCCGAGGATCAGCAGCAGGTTGAGCATCAGTTCCGTGCCGAAGCCTTCGGCCAGGCCCATCTTCTTAAGGATCGACGGCAGGAAGGTGTAGATGGCGAAGTACGGCATGACGATGCAGACGAAGAACAGGCAGTTGAACGCCGTGCGCTTGCGGTACTCGCGGCTGAACAGCACCGCGTAGCCCGAACGGTGTTCCGTGGAGCGGGTTTCGTCCAGCTCGACGTTGTCGCCCAGGAACCGTTTCACGACGGCCCGCGCTTCGGCCACGCGGCCCTGATTGACCAGCCAGCGCGGCGATTCCGGCGTGCCGATCCGCGCGATCAGGATCAACGCCGCCGGAATCGCCGACGAGGCCAGCATCCAGCGCCAGGCGTCGTCGCCCAGGCTGAGCATGGCGGTACCGACGAAGGTCGCGGCCACGTAGCCGAAGGTCCAGATCACGCTGAACGAGCCGAGCAGCACACCCCGGTGCTTCTTCGGCGCGAACTCGGCGAGCATCGCGTGGCCGACGCTGAAGTCGCCGCCCAGGCCGATGCCGATCAGCACCCGGCACAGGAACAGGCTCATGGCGGTCTCGACGTAGAACTGCATCACCGACGCCAAGGTGATGAGCACGAAGCTGACCAGGAAGATCTTCTGCCGGCCGACCTTGTCCGAGATCCAGCCGAAGAACAGGCTGCCGAGAAACAGCCCGATCAGCGCCGAAGAACCGATCAGCCCCTGCCAGAACGCATCCAGGTGCATCTGCGGGCTGAGCAAGGTGAAGGCGATGCCGATCAGGCCGAGGATGTAGCCGTCGGTGAAGTGCGCGCCGAAGGTCAGGCCGGCGATCTTGAGGTGAAAGCGCCCGATGGGCAGGTCATCGATCTTGATGGGTTGAGCGGACATGTTCGTCTCCAATTGTTGTTATTGACGGAGAAACCGATTGCGCTTGCTTCATGATTCGCTGTGGAGGCGGTGTGTCAGTGACCGGGGCGTTGCCCGCGAAGGCGTCAGCCCAAGCACCGCAGACAGCCGCCCCCGCAGACGGGCCGAGCGGGCTAGAGACCGCCCATCAGCAGGTACTTGATCTCCAGGTAGTCCTCCAGACCGTACTTCGAACCCTCGCGCCCGAGGCCCGATTCCTTGATGCCGCCGAACGGCGCAACTTCCGTGGAGATGATCCCTTCGTTGATCCCGACCATCCCCGCCTCCAGCCCTTCGGCCATGCGCCAGACCCGGCCGATGTCGCGGCTGTAGAAGTACGCCGACAGGCCGAACGGCGTGGCGTTGGCCGCCGCCAGCACTTCCTCTTCATCCTTGAAGCGGAAGCACGCGGCCACCGGGCCGAAGGTTTCGTCCTGGGCGATGAGCATGTCGCCCGAGGCGTCGATGAGGATGGTCGGCTCGTAGAACGTGCCGCCGAGGGCATGCCGGCGGCCGCCGCACAACAGCGTGGCGCCCTTCTCCAGCGCATCGCTGACGTGGGCCTCGACCTTGGCCAACGCCGCGGCGTTGATCAGCGGGCCCTGTTCGGTGTCGCCCTCCAGCGCAGGGCCGACCCGCATGGCGGCGACCGCCTCGGCGAGCTTGCCGGTGAAGGCTTCGAAGACGCCGTCCTGAACGAAGAAGCGGTTCACGCAGACACAGGTCTGCCCGGTGTTGCGGAACTTGGAGGCCATGGCGCCTTTGACGGCCGCATCGATGTCGGCGTCGTCGAACACAATGAACGGTGCGTTGCCGCCCAGCTCCAGCGAAACCTTCTTCAAGGTGTCGGCGGCCTGGCGCATCAGCAGCTTGCCGGTGCGGGTGGAACCGGTGAACGACAGCTTGCGCACCACGCCGGACGCTTGCAGCGCACCGCCGATGGCCACCGCATCGCCGGAGACGATGTTGAACACCCCGGCCGGAATCCCCGCCTGCTCGGCCAGCACCGCCAGGGCGAAGGCCGACAGCGGGGTTTCCTCCGACGGCTTGAGAATCATCGTGCAACCGGCCGCCAGCGCCGGGCCGACCTTGCGGGTGACCATTGCCAACGGGAAATTCCACGGGGTGATCGCGGCAACCACACCGATGGCCTCCTTGGTCACGATGATGCGGGCATCGGCCTTGTGGCTCGGGATCACATCGCCGTAGGCGCGCTTGGCCTCCTCGCCGAACCACTCCAGGAAACTCGCGGCGTAGACCACCTCGCCCTTGGCTTCAGCCAACGGTTTGCCCTGCTCGCGGCTGAGCAGGGTCGCCAGTTCCTGTTGGTGGGCGAGCATCAGCTCGCTCCAGCGCTTGAGGCGTTGGCTGCGCTCCTTGGCGGTGAGCTTGCGCCAGGCCGGCAACGCGCGGTCGGCGGCTTCGATGGCCCGGCGGGTTTCTTCGGCGCCGGCCTTCTGCACCTCGGCGA
Organism: Pseudomonas sp. NPDC089534; assembly: GCF_044749305.1. Classification (NCBI taxonomy): domain Bacteria; kingdom Pseudomonadati; phylum Pseudomonadota; class Gammaproteobacteria; order Pseudomonadales; family Pseudomonadaceae; genus Pseudomonas; species Pseudomonas sp. NPDC089534. Next base: position 18,702 of record NZ_JBIVHR010000042.1, read on the forward strand.
TCACCTCACCGTTGGCCGGGTTGAGCACCGGGTACGTCGCCCCGCCCTGCCCCCATTGGCCATCGATGAAGTTGCCGTGACGGATCAGCCCGTTCATGCCACCGCCCCTTTCAAGGAGAAACGCTCAAGGCCCGGACGCGGCGTGCGCAGGATGCGCTTGCCGGCGGTGTAATCGTTGATCACGTCGCACGGGGTGTAGTTGCGCTCCAGCTCATGCAGCTCTTCGGCATCGAGCTTCGTGTCCAGCGCCGCCAAGGCGCTGTCGAACTGCGCGGTGGTGTCGGCGCCGACCAGCATGCAATCCACGCCCGGATGGTGGGCGACCCAGGCCTGGGCGATCTGCGCGTTCGACACGCCGCGGGCACGGGCCACGCGCTGCACCGAATGGGCGATCTCGAACGAGGCTTCGTCGCTGTACATCTGCTGGGTGAAGAAGTCGGTCTGGTTGCGGGTCGACTGCACGTCGCCGGTCAGCAGGCCCCGGGCCAACGGGCTGAACACCGACACGCCGATGCCCTGGTCGCGGCAGAACGGAATCATCTCGCGCTCTTCCTCGCGGTAGGCGCAGTTCAGCTGCAGCTGCATGTTGATCGGCTTGACCCAGCCGTTGCGCTCGCAGGCCATGAGGAGCTTGGCCAACTGGCCGGTGAGCATGGTGGACACGCCGATGTAACGTGCCTTGCCGGCACGCACGATGTCGTTCAGCGCGCCCATGGTCTCTTCGACCGGGGTGTTGATGTCGAAGTAATGCAGCATGAACACGTCGACGTAATCCATGTCCAGGCGCTTCAGCGAAGCGTCGATGCTGTCCATGATGTGCTTGCGCGAATGGCCGCTGGCGTTGAGGCCGCTGCGGGTGCCGTAGCCGACCTTGGTGGTGATCACCAGGTCCTCGCGCCGGGCCAGGCGCTTGACGATGCGCCCCACCACTTCCTCGCCGACGCCGGCGGAATAGAAGTCCGCCAGGTCAATGAAGTTCACGCCGTTGGCCAAGGCGTGGGCCACGATCGGCTCGCTCTGCTTTTCATTGAAGATCCACGGTTTCCAGTCCGGGGTGCCCATGTTCATGGTGCCCAGGCACAGGCGGGAGACTTGCAGGCCGGAGTTGCCCAAACGGATGTATTGCATGGCGCGGACCTCAGGCTTTGGGGGTGTAGAAAGGGTTGCTGATGTGGTTGACCACATCCTTGAGCTGCGCGGTTTCCGGCTTGCCGGTCAGGGCAGCTCGGATCGCGGTGCGACAGGCGTTGTAGTTGTTCCGGTACACCGCATCGAGGTCGTCGCAGGCCGGGTTGACCCAGTTGGCGGTGACGATCGCCCACTCGTCCTCGGCCTCCGGCGGCAGCGTGCCGTCGAGCAGCGCTTCGAGCACGGCCTTGGCGATCCCCGCCTGGGACGCGCCCCACGTGGCGTTGCCGTGCAGGTCGCCGACGATGGCGGCCTTGTTCACGTAGAGGGTCATCGGCTTGACCGGGATGTTCGGCTGGGCGATCACCATGAACGGACAATGGCCCTGGCTCGGCGACGCCAGGCTGCTGGCGAACGCCTGCCCGGCCGGGCCGTTGCGCGGGCCGATCAGGATGTTGATGTGCGCGGCGTTCACGCCCGGGCCTTCGAAACCTTCACCGATATAGAGGTCGAGTTCTTTCATCTGTCATTACTCTGGGTGGCGCGGAGGGATCAATAACGGACGCGGGGAGACGTGGCGGGCAATCGGGACATGGCTGCAAACGCTCTCTGGTTGTTATTGATGAGCTGTGTCTGCGATTTTTTAGCATCGGGTTTCGGGCGGGACGTAACCATTAAAAATCATGGGGCAATGACTTTTGGTCATAGCCTTCGCGCAGGCAAAAAAAAGCCCTTGAGTGAACTCAAGGGCTAGAGGGTACCGTGGCGAGGGAGCTTGCTCCCGCTGGGGTGCAAGGCGCCCCTTTGAGGCTTTGCGATGGGGCCGCTGCGCGACCCGGCGGGAGCAAGCTCCCTCGCCACAAGGCTTTACGCAGTGATCAGGCGACCACGGGGATCATCGGATCCGCCGCCGCCAGCGCAACGGCGCGGTCAGCCGCCGGCGGGTAGATCCACTGGGTGTTGATCTGGGTCTTGAGCGACTTGCCCTCCTCCTTCTCCAGCTTCACCTGGCGGTCCCAGCCTTCGGTGTACACCGCCCCCCACGCGCCCAGGTCCAGGCAAGTGACGTATTTGGGCTGGCTGTACGGCGTCGGCTCGACCCCGAGGATCTGCGCAGCCACGTTGTTGCCCGCATGCCGGCCCAACGAGATGGCGTGCTGGCAGGTCATCAGGGCGAAGTTGCCGATGTCGTCGGTGGCCGCGTAGGCCACATCGCCGGTGGCGAAGATGTCGTCCTGGCCGATCACTTTCAGGTGCGCATCGACGTGCAGGCGGCCCTGACGGTCGCGCTCGGCGGGAATCTGCTCGGTCAGGGAACTGGCGCGCACGCCGGTGGTCCAGACTACGGTGTTCGCCTCGATGCGCTGACCGTCGGACAGGGTCACACCGTTTTCGTCGACCGACAGCACCGACACACCCAGTCGCCATTCAACGCCCAGCTCTGCACTGGCCTCGGCGATCTTCACGCTGATCGCCTCGCCCATGGACACGCCGATCTTCTGGCCGCGGTCGACGACGATCACCCGGATGTCCGCCTGGTCGCCCAGCACTTCGCGAAGGCGTGCCGGCATTTCGGTCGCCGTCTCGATCCCGGTGAAGCCGCCGCCGGCCACGACCACGGTGTTGCGCGCCACGCTGTGCGGCCGGTCGGCCAGGGCCTTGAGGTGGTTCTCCAGGCGGATCGCCGACTCGATCTGGTCGACATCGAACGCATGCTGCGCCACGCCCGGGGTGTCCGGCAGGGCCAGGCCGCTGCCCGAAGCCAGCACCAGCTTGTCGTAGTGGAAGACCTGCCCGGCGCCGGCGGCATCGGTGTAACCCACGGTCTTGGCCTGCGCATCGATGGTGTGCGCCGCACCCTTGATGAAGTGCACGCCGACCGCCTCGAACAGCTCGGCCAACGGTGCGGCCAGTTGGTGGGCGTTCGGCTCGTAGAAGCGCGGACGCACGCGCAGTTCGGCCTGCGGCGCCAGCACCGTCACGTCGATGTTGTCCCGATTGTGAAGGTCCACCAGGCGGGTGGCGCTCAAGGCGCTCCACATGCCACCGAAACCTGCGCCGATCACCAGAATGTGCTGTTTCATCGTTGTCTCCCGGCACGTGGCCAAGTCATGGAAAAAGGTTGGGCGGGTCTTGCCCGCCGGGGTGCCGACATACGCGTTGAGGGTTCAGGCGCAACGGGCATCCCCTTCGACAACGGCGACTCTATTGGTCGCCGTTACATTCAACAAGTCAGATTTTACGATCATTAAAATCGAAAACTTCGATAGTTAACCGTGACAACCCTCCCTGTCCAAATTGCATTTTTCCTAGTAAACAAGCCGAAAAGGCCTACCTGCACGGTAGAAAACCCTGGCGCCCTGCATTTGCCGCCCCGTTCAAGGCCTGATAACATCGGCGACAACTAAAGTCGGAGATAGCTATGTCGCTTTACAGTGCGGGCGTCGAGTACGGCATCCACTGCCTGATCTTTCTGGTGGGCAACGGCGGTGACAGCCGCGAAGCGAGCGTGCGCGACCTGGCGGACCTGCAAGGCGTGCCGCTGGACTACCTGGCCAAGATCTTCACCAAACTGGCCAAGGGCAAACTGGTGACCGCCACCGGCGGCGTGCGCGGCGGCTTCACGCTGGCGCGGCCGGCGGATGAAATCACCCTGCTCGACATCGTCAACGCCATCGACGGACGCAAGAACATTTTCGAATGCCGCGACATCCGCGGCCGCTGCGCCCTGTTCGACGGCTCGCCGCCGGACTGGGCGGTGGAAGGCACCTGCTCGATCCACGCCGCCATGATGACCGCGCAGAAGCGCATGGAAGAGGCTCTCGCCCAGCAGACCATCCTCGACATCGCCAGAAGGGTCGGTCGCAAGGCGCCGCCGCAGTTCGGCAGCCAGGTGGAAGACTGGATGCAGGAGCGGCGCGAGAAGAAGGCCGGCGGATCGGCGATCCCCTTGGTCGACCTTTCCGACTGATCCTCAGCGCACAGGCAAAAAAAAGCGGAAACCGATACCCGGTTTCCGCTTTTTTCACGCTGGCCCGACCGCCCTCAGAGGCAATCGCGCACGGCCTTGCGCAACGACCCGGACTTGGCCCACGGCGGTCCCTGGTACAGGGACACCCGGCTGCCGTCCTTGTACTTGACGATGTCCAGGATCTCGTCGGCGGTGACGATGCTCGGGGCGGTGATGCGGTAGCCGTTGGAGATGGCGGTCTGGGTGGTCTTGGGAATGTCCTGCTGCCACAGCGGCAGCACACATGCGGCGTAGTCCTTGGGGGCCTTCTCGCTGGTCTTGCTGACATTCGGTTCGCCCGGCACCAATGACGCCGGCAGTGAGCAACCGGCCAGCGCCGCGAGCAGCATGCCCCCGATCAACATCCGCATAGTGAATCCTTCTTTCAGAAAAAACGCGAATGTACCCTGTAACTGTGCGGACATCCATCGTAGCGCACTGCCTTCAGCCGCCTGGAGCGCAACCCGCAGCGCCGGATCGGCATCCGTTCAGCCCGGCGACAGGCGACCCTTGCCCCGCGCCCCGAAAATGCGGCTACTCTTCTGTACCGAGAATGTTCCGGAGGTGATCATGCGGCTCAACGAATACGAACACGAACTACAGCGCGACCTGCAAAGCGTCGCATCGGACCTGCGCTGGTCGGCGGTCGATCTCAAGCGCATCGCCGAACAGCTGCGCAAGTCCGGCAACGAAGCGGACGCCCAGGCGGTGCTCAGGTCCTGCGAAGTGCTGCAAAGCGACGAGGAACGCCTGCAGCTGTACGCCAGGGAGGTGAAGGCCCGGGCCATCAGCCGGACCAAGGTGCACTGAGCCCCGCCGCACAACCAGACACCCAACAAAAAGCCCCGGACATCCGGGGCTTTTGCGTCATGGCCCTGTGAGCCTCAAAGCGCCCTCAGCCCGATCGGCGGGCGCGGGTGCGGCTCCTGTAGCCCGGCAGCGCGGCGGCATACGCCAGCGCCTCTTCCCGGCTGGCGAACGAGGCCAACCGGTCGCCCTGTGTGCAGACCCGCCAGGGGCCATTGTTCACGCTGAGTACGTCGTAGCCGTTCATGTGCATCTTGTTCAGCATCGCAATGCTCATAGGCACCTCCTGTCCGCTCGCGATGAAACAGCTTCACGCCTGCACCTTACACCCGGACCGCGGCGCTGTGCCGACCGGACGTCGCACCGGCGGGCGTCAAGCCTTCGGCACTTTTGTGACCTGCCGGCACTCAGAACCTCTAACCCCCTGCGCGGCGCGAATATTGCAGATTCGTGACAGATTTATGACAGACGGCAATCGGGTAACAAATGAAAGTACGTGCAACCGTGATCTGCGAGCAGGACCGGCACATTCTCCTGGTGCGCAAGGCCCATTGCCGCTGGTCGCTGCCGGGCGGCAAGGTCGAGCCCGATGAGACCCGGGTGCAGGCCGCTGCGCGGGAACTGCAGGAGGAGACCGGCCTGATCGCCGACGGGATGCTGTACCTGATGGAACTGCAGACCGGCAACACCCGCCACCATGTCTACGAAGCGTCTGCGCCGGAACCGGGCCTGGCCCGTCCGCAGAACGAGATCGTCGAATGCCTGTGGCAGCCGTTGGACACGGTGCACACGCTGAACGCCAACGAGGCGACCTTGCGCATCGTCCGCGCCTTCCAGCGCCGGCTCTGAGCGCTCAGCCGGCGAACGCCCGGCGCCCGGCACTCATTTCGGTGCGCAACTCACCGATGAAGTTGGAAATGTCACGAATGGTGACCAGATGCTCCGGCGAAACGCCGTTGAGCAGAAGATCGACGCGCCCGCTCTCAGGCTCGTACACCTTGATCTGCAACAGGCCCTGCGCGGTTTCGGTGCAGTCGCAATAGAGCGGGCGGAATCCGGATTCCACGATGCGGCAAATATCGGCGATGGCAAGCATGGGCGCAGCCTCACAGGCGTCTGATCCTTCGACCGGTTGAGCATAGATGAGCCTTGCGCACTTTGCCGCGTCAGCAAATGCCAACCGTTTCACATCCTTGGCATGCCGCCGGTCAGTGGGCGTTGCGGTCCCAGATCCAGTTCCAGACCCCCGGCAGGCGCACCGGATCCGAACTCTGACGAACGGTACGGGCCAACGCCGCCTTCTCCAGCGCGGCGTGATCGTCATAGAACGGCTTGTCCGCCAGCCGCACGCCGGTGGCGGCGGCGCTGTCGAGCAGGATCTGCAGGTATTCGCGGGCATGCCGCGCGGTGTAGCGGTTCAGGTCATGGAACGTCACCACCACCGGAATCACCCCGTCGACCGTCGGCAATTCGCCGAGGGCGATCCGCTCCCGGACTTCCGACAACTGGCGCAGCATGTTCGCCCGGCGCCTGGGACTGCCGTTGAAGCCCCAGATCTTGCCGTCGTTGGCGCTGAGATCGGTCAGCAGCACGCTCAGGCCATGCCGTTGATAGGCGGCGAACGTGCGCTTGTCGTAGTTCCAGAACGGCGGACGCAGCAGCACCGGCGGCGCGCCGGTGATGGCGGCGATGTCCGCCGTGCCGTTGGTCAGCGCCTCTTCGAGCTCCGCAGGCTCCAGCGAACGGTGGTTGGTGTGCCAGGGCGTGGCCGTGTGGAAGCCCAGCACATGCCCTTCGGCGTGCTCCCGGCGCATGAGGCTGCGGCCGATGTCGCTGTTGCCGGCCCGCGGGGCGCGGGTCTGGACGAAGAACACCGCCTTCAGGTCCGGCTGCACCGGGTTGACCTTGAGGCTGTCGAGCACGGTGGCGGTCGGGTTCCAGAAACTGGAGGCGCTGGGGCCATCGTCGAAGGTCAGCAGGAAGCGCACCGGCGCCTGGGCCTTGAGCCGGGTTTCGGTCTGCGGGGTCATTTCGATGGGAGCGGCGATGCACCCGGCCAGCCCGACGGCGACGGCCACTGCGCTGAACAGCCTGAACCAATGCTTCATGTCTTGCCTTGCGCCCGACCGTGACGGTCATGTTGTCGATTGGCAAAACTCCCTCGCCGCCGCTGCCTCCCTGCGATCCGCCGAAGCGGACCGGGGTTGGATCAAGGTACGCGGGGTTTGGTTCCGGCACCCGCTCAGTTCGTCAGCGCCTTCTCGAACGACGTGTCGATGATGCCCGCCGTGGCCAACGGCGCCGGCAGTGCCTTGACCTTGTACAGGAAGTCCGCCGTGCCTTGCAGGTCGCTGGCCGCCTGCCCGTCCACCGGGCCGACCGTCATGTGCGCCTGGCGCAGCCAGTGCCGCGACACCGCCTGATCCAGGTTGGCCTTCTTCGCCCACAGGTCCGCGTACTCGTCAGTATGGCTGTCGACCCAGGCCCGCGCCTTTTTCAGCCGGGAAAGAAAGTCGGCGATCGCCTCACGCTTGGCGTCGATGGACGGCGCGGACGCGGCGATGGCGCTCAAGCCCGGCATCAGGTTCTTCGCCGTGAGGATCGGCCGGGCCCCGGAGAACACGATCTGCTGGGAAATGTACGGTTCCCACACCGGAAACGCATCGATGCCGCCCTGGGGCAGCGCGGCGGCGGCATCGACCGGCATGAGCTTGACGAAGTCGACGTAGTCCTCCGGCAGGCCGCCCTGCTCCAGCGCCCGCAAGGTCAGTTGCTGGCTCCAGGCACCGGGCCAGTAGGCGACTTTCTTGCCTTTGAGGTCGGCGACGGTCTTGACCGGCGAATCCTTCGGCACCAGTAAAGCGATGGTGTCCGGGTTCTGCCGCGACACGCCGATCAGCTTCACCGGCGCCTGTTTCGCGGCCAGGAACAGAAAGCCCGAGTCGCCGAGAAAGCCCAGGTCCAGCGACCCGGCCTGCAAGGCCTCGGCCAACGGCGCGGCGGCCTGGAAGTGTTTCCAGTCGACGGTGTACGGCGCGTCCTTGAGCACGCCGGACGCCTCCACCGATGCGCGGATGTTGTAGTAGTTCTGGTCGCCGACCTGCAAGACCAAAGGTTCGGCAGCATAGGAAAACGGCGAAGCAAACAAAGCACCAGTCAATGTGGCGCGCAGGAAACGGGAGAACGTCATGGCGGAGACCTGTGGGCGGGTTTTCCATAGACCATAACGCTCTTATAAAAAGATTTTGAAATTCGATTTATACATAAGCTCAGCACGGACACTGCGCACTGTCCGACCCACAACAGCGCCTCGGCGAAGTGTTTTCCCGGCAACACTTCGTGAAACCGAAAGCGGCACAAACCCCAATGAATACGGGGCAAAACGCTTATGGCACAGAGCCTGCATTATTCCACTCATGCAGGAAGCATTCGATAGAAACATCCATTTGGACATAAGACCTGTTGCCTTGCCGGAGCGCCCCCGATGACATCCTTCCTACCGTTCTCCCGCGCCAAAACCCTTCTCGCGGCCTGGGCCGTGGCCCTGAGCCTGCAACCGGCGGCCCAGGCCGCCGAAGCCCCGCCGGCTGAAGTGCACCTGGACTACGCCTATTACTCGCCGGTCAGCCTGGCCCTCAAGCACCTGGGCTACCTGGAAAAGGCCCTGCCGCAGAGCAAGGTCGGTTGGGTGCTGAGCCAGGGCAGCAACCGCTCGCTGGAGTACCTCAACAGCGGCGGCGTCGATTTCGCCTCCTCCGCCAGCCTCGCCGCCGTGCTCAGCCGGGCCAACGGCAGCCCGATCAAGTCGGTGTACGTCTACAGCCGCGCCGAATGGACCGCGCTGGTGGTGCGCAAGGACTCGCCGATCCAGAGCGTCGCCGACCTCAAGGGCAAGAAGATCGCCGCCACCAAAGGCACCGACCCGTACCTGTTCACCCTGCGCAGCCTGCAGCAGGCCGGGCTGAAAAAGGACGATGTCGAACTGGTGCACCTGCAGCATCCTGATGGCCGCACGGCCTTGGAGAAAGGCGATGTCGACGCCTGGGCCGGGCTCGACCCGCACATGGCCGCCAGCCAGGTCCAGGCCGGCTCGCGCCTGCTGTACCGCAATCCGGACTTCAACAGCTACGGGGTCGTGAGCGTCACCGAGCGCTACGCCAAGGAGCACCCGCAGACCATCGACACCGTGATCAAAGCCTACGAACAGGCCCGCGAGTGGGCGGTGAAGCACCCGGACGAGTTGGCCAAACTGCTCGCCGACGAATCCGGCCTGCCGCTGGACGTGGCCAGGCTGCAACTGTCGCGCACCGATCTGGGCCGTCCGCAGCTCACCGCCGGGGATGTGCAGGCCTCGAAGGCCGCCGCGCCGATCCTGGTCTCGGAGGAGCTGGTGCGCCGCGGGGTGAATGTCGATCAGGTCATCGACCAGTTGATCGACACCGGCTTCCAGCCCACCGTCGCCGCCCAGTGACCGAACCGGCGCAAAGGGAGAACCGCCCATGAGCCATGACCTGCCCGCCCGCCTCGCATTGGCGTCGCCGCGCCGCCCATCCGCGAAGCTGAGCCCGCATTGGCGACGGCGCCTCAAAGGCCTGGCCGTGCCGCTGCTGATCGTCATCGCCCTGGAAATCATCGTGCGCAGCGGCTGGCTGCCGGCCTATCAGATGCCCGCGCCGAGCGAGATCGCCCTGACGCTGACCGACCTGGCCGAAGGTGCGCTGTGGAAGCACATCGGCGCCAGCCTGGTCCGCGTGCTGGCGGGCTTCGCCATCGGCGCGGGCCTGGCGCTCGTGTTCGCTTCCTGGGTAGGCCTGAGCCGCGAGGCCGAGGCCTACCTGGAGCCGACCTTCGCCGCGCTGCGCTCGATCCCGAGCCTGGCCTGGGTGCCGCTGTTGCTGCTGTGGCTGGGCATCGACGAGACGTCGAAAATCGTACTGATCGCCATCGGCGCGTTCTTTCCGGTGTACGTCAATGTCGTCGCGGCGATCCGCGACATCGACCGCCGGCTGGTGGAGGTCGGGCACATCTACGGGTTCAGCCGCCTGCAGCTGGTGCGCCGGATCCTGTTGCCCGCCGCCCTGCCCGGCCTGTTCACGGGGCTGCGCAGCGGCATGAGCCTGGCCTGGATGTTTCTGGTGGCCGCCGAACTGATCGCCGCCACCAAAGGGCTGGGCTACCTGTTGAGCGACGGGCGCGAAACTTCGCGGCCGGACATCGTGCTGGCGGCGATCATCGTCCTGGCGCTGCTGGGCAAGCTCAGCGACGGCCTGCTCGCCGCGCTGGAGCGCCGCTGGCTGGCCTGGCGCGACACGTTCAAGGGCCAGGGCGACACGGTGTGAACCGGACAACTAAGCTCAAGGCTAACGTGGCCGGTTGCCGGAGGTTCGGCGCATGTGCGGACGACTGTCGCAGTACCGGGGCATCCACGATTTCGTGGCGGTCCTGAGCATTCCCGATGCGCTGATCAATCACGTCGGCGACGCGCCGCTCGCCCGCTACAACGCTGCGCCCACCACGTCGCTGGCCATCCTCCATCAGCACGAACGGCACCTGTACGCCGACAGTCTGCGCTGGGGCTGGCGCCCGCACTGGGCCAAGGACCGCGCGACGCCGATCAACGCACGGGTGGAGAAAGTCGCCCACGGCCCGTTCTTCCGGGCGATCTGGCGACACCGCCTGATCGTGCCCGTGGACAATTGGTTCGAATGGGTGGACACGCCCGACAAAAGCCGACAGCCCTGGCTGATCCGTCGCGCCGACCATGGCCCGATTTTCTGCGCCGCCATCGGCCAGTTTCCGACACCCGGCACGCCGTCAAAGGAAGACGACGGATTTGTCATCATCACCGCCGACAGTGAAGGCGGCCTGCTCGACATCCATGACCGGCGCCCGCTCGTGCTGTGCGCCGAGCGGGTGAACGAATGGCTCGATCCTGCCACGCCCGCCGAACGGGCGGAGCAGATGCTGCTGTTCGACACCGAACCGGCCGGCGCCTTCCAGTGGCACAAGGTCGGCAAGGCCATCGGCAACGCCCGCAATCAGGGTGCGCAATTGATTCAGCCGACGGATTAAATAAACCCCGCAGCGGCACGTCATTTAGAGGAGAGATCCGCGTGCTGTCCCCCTGCGTTACAGGGGGTGTATCAACCGCGAGACAACACCGTGAAACAATCGTTCGAGCGAACTAACCGCCTGTCTGACATTTCAATCGTCATACATACATTTAGATGCACTACGGATAGCATGCGCGCCGCATTTCCAATTGGCACTTTAGTTGACCGAAGAGTCAACAGACCAGGAATCCCCGACAAACTCAACATCCTTGCAGAGAACCAAGTTGCGCGACGATTTTGCAATCAAACAGGCCAGTGGCCTGGAGTGTATTCACCTGTCCATGACAGAGCGCTTTCAACTCGACTGTTTTATCGGCCACTACATAAAGACCCGAAACCTGCGTGACGTACCCGATATCGACCGCATCCTGCGCACCACGCTCGAAAGCTATCCCTGCCACCCGCCGGTGATGGTCAACGAGCTCAACGCCTGGATCGACAAGACCTTGGGCTATCGGGCTTCCCACCCCGATTTCACGCAGCTGGACGATCTCTGAGACAACGCAAAAGCCCCGCACGAGCGGGGCTTTTGCGTTTCAGCCGATCAGGGTTTCAGCGGGCGCTCCTGGTCTCGGTCGGACAGCTCCCGGCCATCGTCGTGTTTCCAGGTCTGTTCTTTGTGCTTTTCCCGCTCGATCTCTTCTTCGCTCGGTTCATCGTCATCGATGGGTTCCGGAGGTTTTCGCTCGTTTGCCATGTTCGCCTCGCTGTCGGAAGTCATCCTTAGAGCGTAGAACACTTTTCAAACGCGCAACTTACAGCCACCAGCGCAACAGAAAGAAGAACGCCATGCTAAATAGCATGCTAAGCAACGTATTGCGCGTGTAAATCACCAGCCCGATCGCCACCAGAGAACTGATCAGATACGGGTTGTCCCACTGAAGATTCAGTTGCCGGTCCGGCATGAACACGATCGGCCCGCAAATCGCGGTGAGCATGCCCGGCACGGCAAACCCGAGAAACTGCCGGGCGTTGCTGCTCAGGCGCACGGGCAAGCGCGGCTCCAGGAACACGTAACGGTTGAGGAACACCAGGATTCCCATGCCGACAATCACTGCCCAAACCATCATGCGCGCCCCCGATACAGCTTGTTGCAGACAAACCCCGCCGTCATCCCGGCCAGCCCCGACAGCACCAGCGCCGAGCCCCATTGCCAATAGCTGAACAGCACCGAGCAGAACAGCGACACCGCCACGCAGACCACCGTCGGCACGTTGCGCACCACCGGGGCGATCAGCGCGATGAAGGTCGCGGCAATCGAGAAGTCCAGACCCAGGTGTTCCAGCCCCGGAATGCTGCTGCCCAGCACGATGCCGGCCAGGGTGAAGAGGTTCCAGGCGATGTAGAACGTCAGGCCCACGCCCAGGGCGTACCAGCGGTCGAACTGCTGGCGGTCGTGCTGGCTGGTCAGGGCGAACAGTTCGTCGGTGAGCAGGAAGCCCAGGCCCAGGCGCCAGCGACCCGGCAACGGCGAAATCACCGAACGCATGCTCATGCCGTACAGCAAGTGCTGGGAGGTCAGCAGCACGGTGGTCAGCAGGATCGAGAACAGCCCGGCGCCGCCCTTGAGCATGCCGATGGCCACCAACTGGGCGGCGCCGGCGAACACGATGCTCGACAGCCCCTGGCCTTGCAGCGGCGTAAGGTTGGCTTCGATCGCCATGGAGCCGGCCAGCAGGCCCCACGGCGCGGTCGCCAGGGATAACGGCATGATCGCCGCCGCACCGCGAAGGAACGCGCTGCGCGGCATGAGTGAGTCAGACATAACGCTCTTCAACCGGAATACAGGGCCGCCGACTCTGCCATTGAACGCCCGTTCATGGCTTGAACAATCTTGCGCACTTGGGGCCGCCATCCCCCCCGACTGGCGTACCATGGCCCCATCCACCACCGCGTCAGGGAGACGACATGCTGTACCGAATCGCCGCCGACGGCCTCGTGCTGTTCCATCTGCTGTTCATTCTGTTCGTGCTGTTCGGCGGACTGCTGGCGCTCAGGTGGCGGCCCTTGATCTGGCTGCACCTGCCGGCGGCCACCTGGGGCGTGCTGGTCGAGGTGCTGCACCTGACCTGCCCGCTGACCCGCTGGGAAAACCTGATGCGCCACGCCGCCGGCCAGACCGAGTACGCCGGCGGTTTCATCGAGCACTACATCTGGCCGATCATTTATCCGGCGGGGCTGACCCCGCAGATCCAGCTGGCGCTGGGCAGCGTGGTGCTGGCGGTCAACCTGCTGGTGTACGGGCGCCTGATCCGCCGGTGGCAGCGGCGGCGCGCCGCACGCATTCCGTTCTAGCGGGCGCCGGGCTTCAGCGCTTGCAGCCAGGCCGGGTCGAGGCGCGTCTGTGCGGGGTCGATGCCCAGCGCCGCCATCCGCGCCTCGTGCTGTTCGGCTTCCCGCCGCAACTGCCCATGATCGCTGGAGTTGCCGTCCAGTTCATGCATCTGGCTCAGGCCCAGGTGATAGAAGCGCAGCACCTTCATCGCCGTCGGATCATCCCGCTCCACCGCCGCCGTCACCTGATGCATGACATTGGTGACGCTCATCAGGCTGCGCTTGAGCCGCCAGCCGTACACCGCCGGCGCCATCCAGGCCTGATGCCAGAAGCGTCCGCGCAACAGCGCCGCGGTCAGCAGGAAGCCGGCGAACACACCGCCCACGTTGAACCGCAGGTTGTCGCCGCCCGGCTCGCCGAACAGCGAAACCGCCGCGGTGGAAAACAGCATCGCCAGCACCAGGAACAGCACCGCGATGATCAGCGTGCTGCGCCGGGTCTGCTGGCGATAGGTGACGGCATCGATCGGCTGGATCTCGAACATCGCGACAGGCTTCCGGGTCTTGAGTTAAAAAGAGGCTGGCGCATTATCGCCAACGGGACGGATTTAGCTATGCTGGAGCGCCCTTTCATCTTTTCACCGTCCGACGGGGACATGGCGACACCACGCAATCCGTGCCACATTCATTCATGGATACACACCATTCGGATACCGTTGGCCCGCTTCACCGCAACGGCATCGTTTTAAGGATCACCGCATGACCCAACGACACGTCATCAATGCCTCGGTCAGCCCCAAAGGCAGCCTGGAAACCCTTTCCCAACGTGAAGTCCAGCAACTGAGCCAAGCCGGATCCGGCAGCACCTACACCCTCTTCCGCCAGTGCGCCCTGGCCATCCTCAACACCGGCGCCCACGTCGACAACGCCAAGACCATCCTGGAAGCCTACAAGGACTTCGAGATCCGCATTCACCAGCAAGACCGCGGCGTGCGCCTGGAACTGCTGAACGCCCCCGCCGACGCCTTCGTCGACGGCGAAATGATCGCCAGCACCCGCGAGATGCTGTTCAGCGCCCTGCGCGACATCGTCTACACCGAAAACGAACTCGATGCCTTGAGCATCGACCTGAGCACCTCCCAGGGCATCAGCGACTACGTCTTCCACCTGCTGCGCAACGCCCGCACCCTGCGCCCGGGCGTCGAGCCGAAAATCGTCGTGTGCTGGGGCGGCCACTCGATCAACACCGACGAATACAAGTACACCAAGAAGGTCGGCCATGAGCTGGGCCTGCGCAGCCTCGACATCTGCACCGGCTGCGGCCCGGGCGTGATGAAGGGCCCGATGAAGGGCGCGACCATCGCCCACGCCAAGCAGCGCATCCACGGCGGCCGCTACCTGGGCCTGACCGAACCCGGCATCATCGCCGCCGAAGCGCCGAACCCGATCGTCAACGAACTGGTGATCCTGCCGGACATCGAGAAGCGCCTCGAAGCCTTCGTGCGCGTCGGCCACGGCATCATCATCTTCCCCGGCGGCGCCGGCACCGCCGAGGAGTTCCTGTACCTGTTGGGCATCCTGATGCACCCGGACAACGAAGGCCTGCCGTTCCCGGTCATCCTCACAGGCCCCAAGCACGCCGCACCGTACCTGCAGCAGCTGGACGCCTTCGTCACCGCCACCCTCGGCGAAGCGGCCAAGCGGCATTACCAGATCATCATCGACGACCCGGCCGAAGTCGCCCGGCAGATGACCCAGGGCCTCAAGGCCGTGAAGCAGTTCCGCCGCGAGCGCAACGACGCGTTCCACTTCAACTGGCTGCTGAAGATCGACGAGGGCTTCCAGCGCCCGTTCGACCCGACCCACGAAAACATGGCCAACCTCAAGCTCCACCGCGACCAGCCGGCCCACGAACTGGCGGCCAACCTGCGCCGGGCGTTTTCCGGGATCGTCGCCGGCAACGTCAAGGACAAGGGCATCCGCCTGATCGAGGAACACGGGCCGTACCGGATCCGCGGCGACGCGGCGATCATGCAGCCGCTGGACCTGCTGCTCAAAGCGTTCGTCGCCCAACACCGGATGAAACTGCCGGGCGGCGCGGCGTACGTGCCGTGCTACCAGGTCGTGTCCTGACAGGCTAAACCTGTGGGAGCGAGGCGTGCCCGCCACCCTTCTGGGTGGCTGGCACGCCGTCATCGCGGGCAGGCTCGCTCCCACACTGTTTTGCAGTGACCGCAGATTGCGCATTCGCCGCCGATCCCCCTGCGGGAGCCAGCCTGCCGGCGAAAGCGTCAGCCAAGACATCGCCGGATCAGGGCAATGAAGATCCGGACAAACCAACAACAAGAGCGCCAGCCATGGATCACATCAACCACATCCTCATCGTCGACGACGACCGCGAGATCCGCGAACTGGTCGGCGGCTACCTGACGAAGAACGGCCTGCGCACCACCGTGGTCGCCGACGGCCGGCAGATGCGCAGCTTCCTCGCCGCCGACACCGCGGACCTGATCGTGCTCGACCTCATGCTCCCCGGCGACGACGGCCTGGTGCTGTGCCGCGAACTGCGCGCCGGCAAGCACAAGGCCACGCCGATCCTGATGCTCACCGCCCGCGACGACCAGACCGACCGCATCCTGGGCCTGGAAATGGGCGCCGACGACTACCTGACCAAACCCTTCGCCGCCCGCGAACTGCTGGCCCGGATCAACGCCGTGCTGCGCCGCACGCGGATGCTGCCGCCCAACCTGCTGATCACCGAAACCGGCCGCCTGCTGGCGTTCGGCCGCTGGCGCCTGGACACCACCGCCCGCCACCTGCTCGACGAGGACGACACCCTGGTCGCCCTGAGCGGCGCCGAGTACCGTCTGCTGCGGGTATTCCTCGACCATCCGCAAAGGGTGCTCAGCCGCGACCAGTTGCTCAACCTGACCCAAGGCCGGGAGGCCGACCTGTTCGACCGCTCCATCGATCTCTTGGTCAGCCGCCTGCGCCAGCGCCTGCTGGACGACTCCCGCGAGCCGACCTACATCAAGACCGTGCGCAACGAAGGCTACGTGTTCTCCTACGCCGTGGAGATGCTCGCCGAATCCTGACCCCTGTGCCAAGGACGCCATAGCAACCCGCCACTACCGATAAGCCTTGCTCTCTGACGCAAAAGCCCCGGTGATTCCTCGGGACAGGCAACACGCGCCCGTAATAAGCTGCACGTTTGATTTTTCAGGGACGATCCATGAAACGCCTCGCCGCCTGTCTGCTGTCATTGCTGGCCCTGACGGCCCACGCGGCGGAGCTGCGCCTGCTCACCGACAACCATCCGCCCCTGCACTTCCAGCAGGGCGACCGCCTGGTAGGGTTCGGCGTGGACGTGGTGCAGGCCCTGGCGGAGCAGACCGGCGACCACATCCACCTTCAGCAGGTGCCGTTGCTGCGGGCCTTGCGCATGGCCAGCGACTCGCCGGACACCGGCGTGTTCACCGTGCTTCGCACCGACGAGCGCGACGACCGCTACCAATGGGTCGGGCCGCTGGTGGAGGTCGAAACCGCGCTCTACGCCCATGAAAACCTGCAAACACCGATCCGCAGCCTGCGCGAGGCCGACCACCTGGGCCGGATCACCGTGCCGCGCAAATGGCTGGCCTACAGCTATCTGCAGAAGCAGGACCTGAACAACCTCTACGGCGTGGAAACCCCGGAGCAGATGATGCGCCTGTTCAGCCTGGGACGGACCGACTTCGTGGTCTCCGACACCCTGTCCAGCGCCTCCCTGGCCCGCGAGCAAGGCATGGAGCCAGGCCGCCTGCAGTATCAGATGCCGCTGATGAAGCAGGACACCTACATCGCCTTCTCCCGCCAGACCGACCCCCGCCGGGTCGCCCGCTGGCAGCAGGCGCTCGACGCCTTGCGCGCCGACGGGCGACTGGAGGAAATGCGCCAGCGCTGGCTGGTGGACAGCTTGCCGCGCTGACCGGAGCTTCTTCTTCGATGGCCTTGCGGGCCTCATCGCCAGCAGGCTGGCTCCCACATGGGTGTTGTGGTGCAGCTAAAACGGCGGGAGCCAGCCTGCTGGCGATGAGGCCCACAACAACGCTCCCGAACTAAAGCCCCGCCAACTTCACAGCCAACGCCTTGGCCTGCGCCGCCACATCGGTGACCGCCGTGCTTTCCCACCACATCCCGCGCAACGGCGGGCCCATGGCGAACAGGCACGCTGACACCTGCCCCTGGGCATCCACCACCGCGCCATCCGCCGTGGCCGCGATCCCCAGCGCCAACGGCCCCGGCCGCACCAGCCCGCGCGTGAGCATCTGCTGCGGCAGGGGTCGCGCCACCCGGCGCCAGTCGTACTCGATGCCGCTGGAGTTGATCAGCGCCGCCCCGCTCACCCAGCAGGTATCGGCCTCGCCCCGGCGACGGATGCAGATGCTCACCCCACCCTCCGGCATCAGCTCCTGCCCTTTGTACGAAGCGGCCTGAATGCTCAGCCGCCCTTCACGTTGCAGACGTTCGACCACCTCGGCGCTCAAGGGCGGCGAACGGTGGTGATGGCTTTCCCACCACGGCCGCACATGGCGCACGAACTGCCGGCGCTGCGCATCGCTGGCCTGGCTCCATAGGCGGCCGATGTGCGCCCGCACCGTGTCCAGCGGCGCCTGCCAGTCGATGCCTTGGGCGATGGCGTCGCGGCACTGCCGGCGCAGTTCCCGCAGCAACTGGCGGGGGCTGCGGATAGCGTGATCACCGGCAAGAAAATCCACCCACGCCGGTGGCTGCCTGCGCACATGGGGCAGAAGGCCGTGACGGGAAAAGACCTTGATCGGCCCGCGGTGCCCGGCCTGTTCGAGCGAGACCACCGCGTCGACCATGGTCAGGCCGGAGCCGATGATCAGCACCGTGGCGTGGGGATCGAGCCGGCGCATCGCGGTCACGTCCCAAGGGTCGAGCGCCGCGGCGTTCAGGCCGCTGGAGTGCATCTGCGGTGTGCGGGCGGCGGGGAACAGGCCGGTGGCGATGACCGCATGCGCGCCTTGCAGGAGCCGGCCGTCGTTCAGCGTGACCTGCACCGAACCGGCCCCGACCTGCACGTCCACCGCCTCCGCCCGCACATGCTCGACGGTCGAGCCGTACGTCGCGCCCGTCCGTTGCGCTTCGGCCAGACGCTGCTGGACATACACGCCGAACAGGCCCCGGGGCGGAAACAGTTCGCTGACCGGCACCGATTGCCGGTCCGACTCCGGCCAGCCGCCGGCGGCGATGTGGGCGGCGAGCCATTGGGTCAGGTCGTCGGCGTTGTCCGGGTCGACGCTCATGCGCGCCGCGTTGCCGTTGAGCGTGTGCCCCAGCTCCACCGCGCTGTAGGCCTCGCCGCGGCCGAGCTCAGTCCGAGGCTCGACCACCAGGATCCGCCGCCGTCCCGGCAGGCGCAGCAACTGCGCCGCCAGCAGCGTGCCGCTGAGGCCGCCGCCGATGACCAGGATATCGGCCTGACGGGTCGGGGCATTCGCCTGTCCGTATTCGGGGTGTGTCATCCGTTGCGCCGCTCCGTCGTTGGGGTCTTGCCACATTAAGGGAACGGCCGGGGAATGTCCTGCCGCTCAGATCACCACGTTGCGCACGAAGCGCGCCGCCACCTCGCCATCGTTGCGGTAGCCGTGGGGCTGGTTGCTGGCGAACATGAAGAACTCGCCGGCGGCGATCCGCTGCGGGCGGTCGCCCAGCATCAAGGTCAGGCAGCCTTGGAAGACGAAGATCTGCTCGCTCCAGCCCTCGGCGTCCGGTTGCGAGGGGTACACCTCGCCCGGTTGCAGGCACCACTCCCATTGCTCCACCGCGCGGGTGGCGGTGGCCTTGGACAGCAGCACCGCCTTGCTGCCGGGAATGCTGCCGGCCCAGGCCAGTTCGTTGATGCGGCCAGGGTCGCGGTTGTCCGGCGCCTGGATCAGGTCGCTGAACGCCACGTCGAGGGCTTCGGCGATACGGTCCAGGGTGGTCAGGCTGACGTTGTTCTCGCCGGCCTCGATGGCCACCAGCATGCGCCGGCTGACCCCGGACTGTTCCGCCAGGGTGGCCTGGCTCATGTCGATGGCGTGACGCAGGCGCCGCACGTTCTGGCTGACATGCTGGAGGACGGATGTTCGCGGCGGGGAATCTTTGTGCACTATATTGCTCACTCGGTGGGGTTGGGCAGTATACTGCGCAACGTTGGGCGCATTGTGCGTTCCCCTCCTCCTAGCGTGCAAGGTCATGATGTCGGTCAATTCCCCCCAAACTTCCCCGCGTGTCCCCCGGTTCAGCAAGGCCGAAGCCGTCCTTGTCCTGATCACCATGCTTTGGGGCGGCACGTTCCTGCTGGTGCAGCATGCGATGACCGTCAGCGGCCCGATGTTCTTCGTCGGCCTGCGCTTCGCCGCGGCGGCCAGCATCGTGGCGCTGTTTTCGTGGAAGCACCTGCGCGACCTGACCCTGTTCGAGCTGCGCGCAGGCGCGTTCATCGGCGTGGCGATCATGCTCGGCTACGGCTTGCAGACCGTCGGCCTGCAAAGCATCCCCAGCAGCCAGTCGGCGTTCATCACGGCGCTCTACGTGCCGTTCGTGCCGCTGCTGCAATGGCTGGTGCTGGGCCGCCGGCCCGGGCTGATGCCGAGCATCGGGATCATGCTGGCGTTCACCGGCCTGATGCTGCTGTCGGGGCCGTCCGGGGCGTCGCTGAACTTCAGCCCCGGCGAAATCGCCACGCTGATCAGCGCCATCGCGATCGCGGCGGAAATCATCCTCATCAGCACCTATGCCGGCCAGGTCGATGTACGCCGGGTGACGGTGGTGCAACTGGCGGTGACGTCGGTGCTGGCCTTCCTGATGGTGGTGCCGACCGGCGAGGCGATCCCCTCTTTCTCGTGGGTGCTGGTGTCCACCGCCCTGGGGCTGGGGGCGATGAGCGCGGCGATCCAGGTGGCGATGAACTGGGCGCAGAAGAGCGTGTCGCCGACCCGCGCCACCCTGATCTATGCCGGTGAGCCGGTGTGGGCCGGCATCGCCGGGCGGATCGCCGGGGAACGCCTGCCGGCGATTGCCCTGGTGGGCGCGGGGCTGATCGTGGCGGCGGTGATCGTCAGCGAACTGAAGACCAAGGCCAAGGGCACCGCGGCCGAGACAGCGCTGGGGCGCGAGACCCAGGGTTGAATCACTGAGGGCGGCGGCGCCTGACCCGGCGCCATCGCCAGCAGGCTGGCTCCCACAGGGGATAGCGGGTGTATGCAGGATCTGCGTCACCACCAAAACCTGTGGGAGCTTGCCTGCAAGCGATGAGGCCGGCACTGCCGACATCTCTGCCGCCTGACCCACCGCCATCGCGGGCAAGCCCGCTCCCACAGGTATCCCGGGTGTTCGCAAGATCCATGTACACCGCCAAAACCTGTGGGAGCTTGCCTGCAAGCGATGAGGCCGGCACAGCCGACATCTCTGTTGCCTGACCCACCGCCATCGCGGGCAAGCCCGCTCCCACAGGTATCCCGGGTGTTTGCAGAATCTAGGTACACCCCAAAACCTGTGGGAGCTGCGGTGCGACGATTCGACTTGCCAGCGGTGAGGCCCGCGATCCGACGCAGAGGCCATCACCGGCGCCATCACGCCCCCTGAAACAATGTGAAGCAGGAAATTTCCGACTACCTTGTAGGATTCTGAGACATCCTGGCGTTTGGTGATCGGGGAACTGGCACGTATGATGCTTCACAAACTTCCGCAGATTAGAAGCCTATGTCCCTGATAGTTCTACTGCTTCTGCCTTTCCTGGGCAGCTGTCTGGCCGCGGTGCTGCCGCACAACGCACGAAACGCCGAATCCCTGCTGGCAGGCCTGGTCGCTCTGGCCGGCACCGTCCAGGTCGCGTTGCTGTACCCGCAAATCGCCGACGGCGGCGTGATCCGCGAAGAGTTCATGTGGCTGCCCAGCCTGGGCCTGAACTTCGTCCTGCGCCTGGACGGCTTCGCCTGGCTGTTCTCGATGCTGGTGCTGGGCATCGGCACCCTCGTCTCCCTGTATGCCCGCTACTACATGTCGCCGGACGACCCGGTGCCGCGCTTCTTCGCGTTTTTCCTGGCGTTCATGGGCGCCATGCTCGGGCTGGTAATCTCCGGCAACCTGATCCAGATCGTGTTCTTCTGGGAACTGACCAGCCTGTTCTCGTTCCTGCTGATCGGCTACTGGCACCACCGTCACGACGCCCGCCGCGGCGCGTATATGGCGCTGATGGTCACCGGCGCGGGCGGCTTGTGCCTGCTGGCGGGGGTGCTCATCCTCGGCCATGTCGTGGGCAGCTATGACCTGGACAAGGTCCTGGCCGCCGGCGACCTGATCCGCGCACATGCCCTCTACCCCGTTCTGCTTCCCCTGATCCTCATCGGCGCCCTGAGCAAGAGCGCCCAGTTCCCCTTCCACTTCTGGCTGCCCCACGCCATGGCGGCGCCCACGCCGGTTTCGGCCTACCTGCACTCGGCGACCATGGTCAAGGCCGGGGTGTTTTTGCTGGCGCGGCTGTGGCCGTCGCTGTCCGGCAGCGAAGAATGGTTCTACATCGTCAGCGGCGCCGGCGCCGCCACGCTGCTGCTCGGCGCGTACTGCGCGATGTTCCAGAACGACCTCAAGGGCCTGCTGGCCTACTCGACCATCAGCCACCTGGGCCTGATCACCCTGCTGCTGGGCCTGAACAGCCCGCTGGCCGCCGTGGCCGCGGTGTTCCACATCCTCAACCACGCCACGTTCAAGGCCTCGCTGTTCATGGCCGCCGGCATCATCGACCACGAGAGCGGCACCCGCGACATCCGCAAGCTCAACGGCCTGTTCAAACTGATCCCGTTCACCGCCACCCTGGCGATGGTGGCCAGTGCGTCGATGGCCGGCGTGCCGCTGCTCAACGGCTTCCTGTCCAAGGAAATGTTCTTCGCCGAAACGGTGTTCATCAACGCCACGGCCTGGGTCGAAGCGGCGCTGCCGATCGTCGCGACCCTCGCCGGCACGTTCAGCGTCGCCTATTCCCTGCGCTTCACCGTGGATGTGTTCTTCGGCCCGACCGCCACCGACCTGCCGCACACCCCGCACGAACCGCCGCGCTGGATGCGTGCGCCGGTGGAGTTGCTGGTGCTGACCTGCCTGGTGGTGGGGATCTTCCCGGCCCAGGTGGTCGGCCCGCTGCTGGCTGCGGCGGCCACGCCCGTGGTCGGCGGCACGCTCCCTGAATACAGCCTGGCGATCTGGCACGGCCTCAACGCGCCGATGATCATGAGCCTGATCGCCATGTCCGGCGGCATCGTGGTGTACCTGCTGCTGCGCAACCAGCTCAAGCGCGGGCGTTTCAGCTTCCCGCCGCTGGTGGGCCGCTTCAACGGCAAGCGCCTGTTCGAGCGCAGCCTGGTGGCGATGATGCGCCTGGCCCGGCGGCTGGAGCGGCGGATCGGCACCAAGCGCCTGCAGGCGCAGCTGTTCCTGATGGTGCTGGCGGCGGTGCTCGCCGGCCTGATCCCGATGCTGCACAGCAGCCTGAGCTGGGGCGACCGGCCGAAGATTCCGGGCTCCATCGTGTTCGTCACCCTGTGGCTGCTGGCGATCGCCTGCGCCCTGGGCGCCGCGTGGCAGGCCAAGTATCACCGTCTCGCCGCCCTGACCATGGTCAGTGTCTGCGGCCTGATGACCTGCGTGACCTTCGTCTGGTTCTCCGCGCCGGACCTCGCCCTGACGCAACTGGTGGTGGAAGTGGTGACCACCGTGCTGATCCTGCTCGGCCTGCGCTGGCTGCCCCGGCGGATCGAAGAGGTGTCGCCGCTGCCCAACAGCCTGCGCAAGGCGCGGGTGCGCCGGGTGCGCGACCTGCTGCTGTCGGTGGCCGTCGGCGGCGGCATGGCGCTGCTGTCCTATGCGATGCTGACCCGCCAGACCCCCAACGACATCTCGTCGTTCTACCTCAGCCGCGCCCTGCCCGAGGGCGGCGGCAGCAACGTGGTCAACGTGATGCTGGTGGACTTCCGCGGCTTCGACACCCTGGGCGAAATCACCGTGCTGGTGGCCGTGGCCCTGACCGTGTACGCCCTGCTGCGCCGGTTCCGCCCGCCGAAGGAAAGCCTGCAGCTGCCGGCCCAGCAACGCCTGCTGGCGCCGGACGTGGTCACCGACCTGGTCAACCCGCGCTCGGCCAGCGACACCGCGCTGGGCTTCATGATGGTGCCGGCGGTGCTGGTGCGCCTGCTGCTGCCGATCGCGCTGGTGGTGTCGTTCTACCTGTTCATGCGCGGGCACAATCAGCCGGGCGGCGGCTTCGTCGCCGGGCTGGTGATGTCGGTGGCGTTCATCCTGCAATACATGGTCGCCGGCACCCAGTGGGTCGAGGCGCAGATGAGCCTGCGGCCGCTGCGCTGGATGGGCACCGGGCTGCTGTTCGCCACCGTCACGGGGCTGGGGGCGATGGCCGCCGGCTATCCGTTCATGACCACCCACACCTGGCATTTCGGCGTGCCGCTGCTGGGCGACATCCACATCGCCAGCGCGCTGTTCTTCGACATCGGCGTGTACGCCGTGGTGGTCGGCTCGACCCTGCTGATCCTCACCGCCCTCGCCCACCAATCGGTGCGGGGCCATAAAACCGCCGCCGCCAAAGGAGCCGTCTGATGGAAGAAGTCATCGCAATCGCCATCGGTGTGCTCGCCGCCTCCGGCGTCTGGCTGATCCTGCGTCCCCGGACGTTCCAGGTGGTCATGGGCCTGTGCCTGCTGTCCTACGGCGTCAACCTGTTCATCTTCAGCATGGGCAGCCTGTTCATCGGCAAGGAGCCGATCATCAAGGACGGCGTGCCCCAGGACCTGTTGCACTACACCGATCCGTTGCCCCAGGCGCTGGTGCTGACCGCGATCGTCATCAGCTTCGCCATGACTGCGCTGTTCCTGGTGGTGCTGCTGGCGTCCCGGGGCCTCACCGGCACCGACCACGTGGACGGCCGGGAGCCCAAGGAATGATGGCGATGACTCACCTGATCGCCGCGCCGATCCTGCTGCCGCTGCTGACCGCCGCCATCATGCTGATGCTGGGCGAGCGGCACCGGCCGCTGAAGGCCAAGCTCAACCTGGCCTCCAGCCTCGTCGGCCTGGGGATCGCCGTGGCGCTGCTGGCCTGGACCCAGACCACCGGCGTGCCCGGCTCCATCGGCGTGTACCTGCCGGGCAACTGGCAGGTGCCGTTCGGCCTGGTGCTGGTGGTGGATCGGTTGTCGGCGCTGATGCTGGTGCTCACCGGGATCATCGGCGTCAGTGCCCTGCTGTACGCCATGGCCCGCTGGGACGGCGCGGGGTCGAGCTTCCACGCCCTGTTCCAGATCCAGCTGATGGGCCTGTACGGCGCGTTCCTGACCGCCGACCTGTTCAACCTGTTCGTGTTCTTCGAGGTGCTGCTCGCCGCCTCCTACGGCCTGATGCTGCACGGCTCGGGCCGGGCGCGGGTGTCGTCGGGGCTGCATTACATCTCGATCAACCTGCTGGCCTCGTCGCTGTTCCTGATCGGCGCGGCGCTGATCTACGGCGTCACCGGCACGCTGAACATGGCTGACCTGGCGCTGAAGATCCCGCTGGTGCCGGAGGCCGACCGAGGCCTGCTGCACGCCGGCGCGGGCATCCTGGCGGTGGCGTTCCTGGCCAAGGCCGGCATGTGGCCTTTGAACTTCTGGCTGGTGCCGGCCTATTCCTCGGCCAGCGCGCCGGTGGCGGCGATGTTCGCGATCATGACCAAGGTCGGCGTCTACACCCTGCTGCGCCTGTGGACGCTGCTGTTCTCCGGCCAGGCCGGGGCGTCGGCGTACTTTGCCGGCGACTGGCTGATCTACGGCGGCATGGCCACCATCGTCTGCGCCGGGGTCGCGATCATCGCCGCCCAGCGCCTGGAGCGCATGGCCAGCCTGAGCATCCTGGTGTCGGCGGGGATCCTGCTGTCCGCCACCGGTTTCGCCCAGCCGAACCTGGTGGCGGCGGCGCTGTTCTATCTGGTCAGCTCGACCCTGGCGCTGAGCGCGCTGTTCCTGCTGGCCGAACTGATCGAGCGTTCGCGCACCGCCACCGAGGTGCCGCTGGAGGACGAAAACGAACTGCTGCCGCGCCCGCAGGAAGCCGCTGCACCGGTCAAGGGCACCAACCTGGACGACGACCAGCAAGCCGTGGTCGGCCAGGTGATTCCCTGGACCATGGCGTTCCTGGGCCTGAGCTTCATCGCCTGCGCGCTGCTGATCGTCGGCATGCCGCCGCTGTCCGGGTTCATCGGCAAGCTCAGTCTGATCGGCGCGCTGCTCAACCCGCTGGGCCTGGGCGCCGGCGAGCCGGTGTCGCCGGCCGCGTGGTCGCTGCTGGCGCTGCTGATCCTGTCCGGGCTGGCCTCGCTGATGGCCTTCTCGCGGCTGGGCATCCAGCGTTTCTGGTCGCCGGAGGAGCGCCCGTCGCCGGTGCTGCGCAAGCTGGAATGCACGCCGATC
This sequence comes from Pseudomonas sp. NPDC089534, assembly GCF_044749305.1. Classification (NCBI taxonomy): domain Bacteria; kingdom Pseudomonadati; phylum Pseudomonadota; class Gammaproteobacteria; order Pseudomonadales; family Pseudomonadaceae; genus Pseudomonas; species Pseudomonas sp. NPDC089534. The sequence goes on from NZ_JBIVHR010000042.1 coordinate 44,530, forward strand.
CTGGTGCTGCTGGGCCTGAGCATCGCCCTGACCTTCAAGGCCGAGCCGCTGCTGCGCTACACCGAAGCCGCCGCCGATGCCCTGAACAACCCGCAGCAATACGTGATGGCCGTGCTCGGCACCCGCGCCGTGCCGAGCCCCGAAGCCAAGGCCGCATTGCAGGAGGCCCACCCATGAAGCGTCTGTTCCCTGCCCCCTGGCTGTCGCTGGCGCTGTGGCTGCTGTGGCTGGCGCTGAACCAGTCGGCCAGCCCCGGCAACCTGCTGCTCGGCGCCGTGCTGGGGTTCGCCGCGCCGCTGATGATGCGCAAGCTGCGCCCGCAGCGGATCCGCATCCGCCGTCCGGGCACCATCCTGCGCCTGTTTTTCCTGGTCGGCCGGGACGTGATCCACTCCAACCTGGCCGTGGCCTGGGGCGTGCTCAACGCCGGCCGCCGTCCGCCCCGCTCGCGCTTCGTCAAGGTGCCGCTGGACCTGCGCGACGCCAACGGCCTGGCGGCGCTGTCGATGATCACCACGGTGGTGCCCGGCACGGTGTGGTCGGAGCTGGCGCTGGACCGCAGCATCCTGCTGATGCACGTCTGGGACCTGGAGGACGAGGCGCAGTTCATCCAGCACTTCAAGACCACTTACGAGCGGCCGCTGATGGAGATTTTCGAATGAGCCCGTTGCTGTCGAACGCGATCCTGCTCACGCTGTTCCTGTTTTCCCTGGCGATGGTGCTGACCCTGATCCGCCTGTTCAAGGGGCCGTCGGCCCAGGACCGGGTCCTGGCGCTGGACTACCTGTACATCGTCGCCATGCTGATGATGCTGACCCTGGGCATCCGTTACTCCAGCGACACGTACTTCGAGGCGGCGCTGCTGATCGCGCTGTTCGGCTTCGTCGGCTCATTCGCGCTGGCCAAGTTCCTGCTGCGGGGCGAGGTGATCGAATGAGCGCGCCATTGTCTTTGTGGGTGGAGATCCCGGTGGCGATCCTGCTGGTGCTGGGCGGCACCTTCGCGCTGATCGGCGCCTTGGGGCTGCTGCGCATGAAGGATTACTTCCAGCGCATGCACCCGCCGGCCCTGGCCTCGACGCTGGGTTCGTGGTGCGTGGCGCTGGCGTCGATCCTGTGCTTTTCCGCGTTCAGCGAGGCGCCGGTGGTGCATGCCTGGCTGATCCCGATCCTGCTGGCGATCACCGTGCCGGTGACGACCCTGCTGCTGGCGCGGGCGGCGCTGTTCCGCAAGCGCATGGCCGGGGACGATGTGCCGGCGGAGGTGAGCAGCCGGCGGGGTGAGAGCGAGGGCTGACCTCAGGATGCGGGGTGTCCTTGCCGACGCCATCGCCAGCAGGCTGGCTCCCACAGGGCATGGCCGAGCCTACAGATTCTGTGCGCACCGCAAAAAACTGTGGGAGCCCGCCTGCTGGCGATGAGGCCGGCACAGGCCACCTCAAACCCAGGCCACCGTCAGCAGCCCCGCCCCCAGCACCGTGCACAGCGGCGAATAGAACCAGGTGTCGAGCCAGGCGAACCGCGAGGCCTTCACCTCCTTGAAGAAGCCCACCAGTTCCGAGTCGCCGATGGCCCGGGCGAACATCAGCAGCGCAATCGCGCTGATCACCCATTGCAGCGACCGGTGCTGCACCGTCGGCAGCCACCACCCCACCCGCAGGCACACCAGCGCGGCCACCGACAGCAGCGCCGCCGCCACCGCCAAGGTGATCCAGCCCGACGGCTTGAACGCCGGCCGCAACGTCGCCACCCCATCCGCCACCGGCACCTGCGGCACCACCGCGGCCACGGCCCACTGCCCGCCCAGCGCCCAATACACATGCACCAGGCTGATCACCGCAAACACCGTGACCAGCCCTCGAGCCAAGACAAACGTCATGGTCGCGGTTCCTTGTTTTCGATTTGAACAAAATCATCCTAGACGGCATTTTTCCAAGTGCACGACCGTTCGACCTTGGGTAAAGTGCCGCCCATGAAATTCACCCGTTCCGATCGCTCACTGCTGGCCTGGATGCTCTACTGCTGCGTCCTGTTCAACGTGTTCGCCTGCAGCATCGGTCACGGGCAGATGGTCGGGATGCAGCTCAACGGCCTCGGCGGCCAGTTCTGCGCGGTCGATCCGGCCACCCAGGCGCCGCTCGCCGCCAACCCTTCCGAAGAGAAACTGCCGACCCTGGCCAAGGCCTTCGGCTGCCCGCTGTGCTCCACCGGCGGCATGGGGCCGGCGTTCAACTCCAGCCTGACCCTGGCGATCCTGCCGGAACAGCACAGCCCGCCGCTGCCGGCCATCGTCAGCGCCGACCTCCCCGCCCGCTTCGCCTGGCCTTCGGCCAACCCCCGCGCCCCGCCGCTCGCCTGAGTGCCCTTGCCCTTTTGATTCGTCAGCCCACTGCGCCAACGCGCGGCGTTCGCCTGTGCGCTGACTCCTAGACAAGCATTCAGGATTCAACGATGAAACAACTCACTTTGCTGGCGAGCCTGTGCGGCTGCCTGTCCGTCAACGCCTGGGCGCAATCCGCCGTGGACCTGGCGCCGATCACCATTGACGGCGAATCCGCCGCCGAACCCGGCCTGAGCCTGGACGGCTCCAGCGGCATGGCCTCGCGCCTGGGACTGAGCGTGCGCGACACGCCGGCCTCGGTGGCCGTGGCGAACCGCAACGACATCGAACGCCACGGCGCGCAGAACTTCCAGGACGCCGCCAACACCCTGCCCGGCGTCAACGCCAGCGCCCCGCCGGGCTTCGGCGGGTTCGTGTCCTACCGCGGCTTCACCAGCAGCCAGATCACCCAGATGTTCAACGGCGTCAACGTGTCCGGCGGCCTGGCGCGGCCGGTCGATGCGTGGATCTACGATCGGGTGGAACTGGTCGGCGGCCCGTCGTCGCTGATCAACGGCGCAGGTTCGGTCGGCGGCTCGCTCAACTACGTGACCAAGCTCGCCACCCGCGACGAGCAGGCCGTCGAAGGCCGGGTCAGCTACGGCACCTTCGACACCGCCGAAACCGCCTTCGGCCTCAACCATGCCCTGACCGAGCCCGGTGCCGACGTGCAGCACTACGCGCGGCTGGACGTCAGCCACAACACCGGCAACGGCTACATCGACCGCCAGGAGCGGGATGCCTGGAGCGTGGCGTTCTCCCTGCTCAGCGACCTGACGCCCGACCTGTCGCACACCCTGGCCCTGGAATACCAGGACGAACACGAAGACAGCCCGTACTGGGGCACCCCGGTGCTCAACCCCAAGGCCGGCGAGCTGAAGATCGACAAGCACAACCGCTTCAACAACTACAACGTCGAGGACGGCCGCTACGAGCAGCGCACGATCTGGGTACGCTCGATCATCGACTACCGGATCAACGACAGCACCACCCTGCGCAACACCCTCTACCACCTGGACAGCCAGCGCGACTACCGCAACCTGGAAACCTACCAGTACAACGCCGACAACAGCGCGGTGAACCGCTCCACCGCCTATCAGGTGCGGCACCAGGGCGAACAGAACGGCAACCAGTTCGAACTGCGCCACGACAACACCCTGTTCGGCCTCGACACCACCTGGTCCGGCGGCTTCGAGTACAAGGTCAACCAGACCACCAACTCACCGCTCAACGTGAAGGGCGCGAGCACGGTCGACCCCAACAGCTACCGCCCCGGGCACTTCTACGACATTCCCGGCACGAAGCCGGGATTTGTCAGCGACAAGACCAACGAAGTCACCACCAAGGCCCTGTTCGCCGAAAACCGCCTGGCGCTGACCGACAAGCTGGCGCTGCTCACCGGGCTGCGCTACGACGACATCGACCTGGACGTGACCAACCACCGCGCCGTGACCGCCAGCAACCCGAAGCATCTCAAGCGCAGTTGGGAGCCGGTCACCGGGCGAGTCGGGCTGACCTACCAGTTCATTCCGTCGGCCAACGTCTACGTGCAGTACAGCACCGCCGCCGAACAGCCGAACGGCACCCAGGACTTTGACGTCTCGACGGGCAAGCAATGGGAGATCGGCAGCAAGTTCGACTACCTGAACGGACGCGGCTCGGCGACGGTGGCGGCCTATACGATCGAGCGCAAGGACTTCGCCGTGACCGATCCGCTGGATCCGACCCAGAGCATTCCGGTGGGCCAGCAGACCTCCAAAGGCATCGAGATCGCCAGCTCGCTGCGCATCACCGACCGGTTGCTGGCCGAGGGCAACTTCGCCTGGGTCGACGCGCAGTACGACGATTTCACGGAGAAGAACGCTGCCGGCGTGGTGGTCTCGCGCAAGGGCAACACACCGACCAACGTGCCGGACCGGGTGGGCAACCTGTGGCTGACCTATGACTTCTCGCCGCAATGGCAAGGCGGGGTCGATGCGCGCTACGTGGCGTCGGTGTACGCCGACACGGCCAACACCATGACCGTGCCGTCGTACACGCTGTTCGGCAGCTTCCTGAGCTACAAGGTCAATGCGCACACCACCGTCACCGGCCGGGTGCGCAACCTGACCAACGAGGTCTACGCGGAGTTCGCCCATGTGTCGCCGGCGTACTACCTGGGCACGCCGCGCACCTTCGAACTCGCGGTGCAGACGCGCTTCTGACTCCCGCCGCCATCGCGGGCAAGCCCGCTCCCACAGGTATCCCGGGTGTTTGCAGAATCCAGGTACACCACAAAACCTGTGGGAGCTGGCTTGCCAGCGATGAGGCCGGCAATGCCGATATCTCCGGTGCCTGACCCACCGCCATCGCCAGCAGGCTGGCTCCCACAGGTGTCCCAGGTGTTTGCAGAATCCAGGCACACCCCAAAACCTGTGGGAGCTGCGGTGCGACGATTCGACTTGCCAGCGATGAGGCCGGCACTGCCGGCATCTCCGGTACCTGACCCACCGCCATCGCTGGCAAGCCAGCTCCCACAGGTATCTCGGGTGTTTGCAGAATCTAGGTACACCACAAAACCTGTGGGAGCTGCGGTGCGACGATTCGACTTGCCAGCGATGAG
>NZ_JBIVHR010000043.1:0-49162 GCF_044749305.1 Pseudomonas sp. NPDC089534
GCCCACCCCTTCAAGTCTAAACATACAAGCTTGCCTGCAAGCGATGAGGCCGGCATTGCCGACATCGCTGGTGCCTGAACCACCGCCATCGCAAGCAGGCTGGTTCCCCACCGTTTCTTTGGCGCGAATCAAATGCTCCTACACTGAACCGATCTGTGAGATCTTCTGCCGATTGGCCTCTGTCGGAGTTGTTTGATGCTGTCACTGCTCACCGATCATCCCTTGATTTGCGCGCTGATCCTGATCCTGGTCGATCTGGGGCTGTGGCGCCTGATCAGCTCCCATGGCAGCGGGTGGAAGCTGCTGGTGCGGGTGGTGATCTTCACGTTGTTCAGCATCCTGCTGTTCAACGAAGGCCTCAACCCGATGGAGACGGCGCCGTGGGCCGACAACGTACCGCTGCACCTGGCGGCGACCGGCCTGCAGATCGGCTGGTGGCTGTTCGGCGCGCGCACCCTGACGGTGCTGATCGGCGCGGCGATGATGCAGCGGGTCGGACACACCGGGCGGCTGCTGCAGGATCTGCTCGGGGCCGTGATCTTCCTGATCGCGGTCATCGCGGCGCTGGCCTACGTGCTCGACCTGCCGGTCAAGGGCGTGCTGGCGACCTCCGGCGCACTGGCGATCATCGTCGGCCTGGCGTTGCAGAGCACCCTCAGCGACGTGTTCTCCGGCATCGTGCTCAACACCACCAAACCCTACCAACTGGATGACTGGATCTCCATCGACGGCACCGAAGGCCGGGTCACCGACATCGATTGGCGCGCCACCCGCCTGCAGACGTCCCAGGGCAGCATGGCGGTGATCCCCAACTCGCTGGCGGCCAAGGCCAAGATCATCAACTTCAGTCGGCCGAGCAACATGTTCGGGGTGTCCGTCAGCGTGCAGGTGAGCCCGCATTCGCGGCCCAACACGGTGCTCGAAGCGCTGGAGCGGGCCGTGCAGGGTTGCCGCTTCCTGCTGGACGACCCGGCGCCGAGCGTGGCGATGAAGAGCGCCACCAGCACCGGCGTGGAATACGAGATCGGCGGTTTCGTCGCCTCGATGAGCGAAAAGCGCTCGGTGCGCAATCAGCTGTTCGACCTGGCGTACCGGCACCTGCAGGCGTCCGGGGTCAACCTGCTGTCGAGCGTCGAACCCCTGGTGCCCGCCGACCTGTCGCGGCCCCGGGCCCTGCTGGAGAGTTCGCCGATCTTCTCCACCCTGCGCGAGGAAGAAAAGGACACGTTCAGCCAGAACATGACCCTGCAGACCTTCCGCGCCGGCGAGGTGATCCTGGAGGCGGGGCAGGTCAGCGACCATCTGCTGATCATCGAGTCCGGCGTGCTCTCGGTGACGCTGCTGCGCCACGGCACGCCGTTCGAGTCCGGGCGCATGGGGCCGGGCGAGGTGATCGGCGAGGCCGGCATCCTGAGCGACTCGGCCTTGCCGGCGACGTTCTCGGCCAAGACCTATTGCACGCTGTACCGCATCGAAAAGGCTTACCTCAAGCCCTGCCTGGACGCCCGCCACGACATCAGCGACGCCATGAAGGCGTTGCTGGATTTCCGCCTGCTCAAGGCCAAGAGCCTGACCCAGGAAGTGCCGGCGGTGGTGACGAAGAAGGGTTTCCTGCACTGGCTGCGGCATCACGTCTGATGCCGCTTCATCCTGTCCCGGCGCCTCAGAAGTCCACGGTCGCGGACACCTTCAGCGTGCGCGGCGTGCCCTGGGTCAGGTAGCCGCCGTAGGCCGACGCCCAGTAGGCCTCGTTGGCGACGTTCTCCAGATTGGCGCGCAGGGTGACCTGCCGTTCATCGAGCCGCAAGGCATAGCGCGCGCCGAGGTCGAAGCGGTTCCAGGCCGGGATGCTTTGGGTGTTGGCCGCGTTCAGGTACTGGCCTCCGGTGCGCAGCATGCGGGCGTTGAGCGCCGCGCCCTCGATGCCCGGAATGTCCCAGTCGGCGCCGAGGTTGAACTGGAAGCGCGGCACGCCGACCGCACGGTTGCCGTCGTTGACGCCGTTGGTGCTGCCTTCGAGTTCGGTCTTCATCACGGTGGCGCCGCTGAGCAGGCGCAGGCCGTCCAGCGGTTCGCCGTAGACGTTGAGCTCCACGCCTTTGTTGGTCTGCTGGCCGTCCACCCGGAAGACGCCGTCCTGGGTGTAGCTCGACGGCTGTTCGATGCGGTACACGCCGAGGTTGCCGCCGTAGCGGCCCATGTCCAGGCGCACGCCGGCCTCGATCTGCTTGCTGCGCACCGGGGCGAAGGTTTCGTCGCGGTTGATCGCGGTGGTCGGCGGCGTCGGGCCCTTGGCCAGGCCCTCGATGCGGTTGGCGTAGAACGCGACATGTTCCCAGGGCTTGATCACCAGGCCGTACACCGGGGTGGTGACCGACTCTTCGTAGCTGGAGGTGCGGGCGCCGGTGGTGGTGCTCCAGCCGTCGACCTTCAGGGTCTGGCGGCGCACGCCGAGGGTCAGCAGGACGCGGTCGTCGAGGAAGCCGAGGGTGTCGGAGAGCGCTTCGCTGCGCAGGGTGTTCTTGCCGACGATGCGCGGGTCGTGGATGTCGCTGCCGAACGAGGTGGCGGCCGGACGTGGCTTGTCGGTGACGTCGTAGAGGTTGGTGCTGTAGCGCGACGCCGCGCCGATGGTCTCGAAGGCCGAACGCTGCTCACCCCAGATCCCGGCCCAGCCGAGGTTCATCCGGTGGCTGACCGCACCGGTGTCGAAGCGCCCGTTGAGGCCGGCCATGGCGCTCTGGTTGTCTTCGTCGTGGGGCGGATACAGCATGCCGCCGCGGGCGCTGCCGTTGAGGTCGGTGACGGTCAGCGAGGAGTACACGCCGTTTTCCCGGGTGTGCTTGGCGCCGCCGGACACATAGGCGGTCCAGTCGTCGTTCAGGTCGTACTCGGCGCGAGCCATGCCGAAGGTGTCTTCCAGTTGCGAGTAGCTCCAGGGTTGCGCATAGCCGGCGTTGGCGTCCGGCACCTTGGGCGTCTTCTTCAGGGCCGAATCGACGTACACCACCGAACGGCCCTGGTTGATCACCTGCTTCTGGTAGCCGAAGTCGGTGGAGACCCGCAGGCGTTCGCCACGATAGTCCAGGCCGAGGCTGAACAACGAAGTGCGTTGATCCTCGTCGTCCACGGCGGTGTCGCCTTCGCGCTGCAACAGGTTGAGCCGTGCGCCGAAGCGGTTGTCCTCGCCGAAGCGCTGGCCCAGGTCCAGGTGGGTGCCGACCCGGCCGTCGGCGCTCCAGTCGAGGGTGACGCTGCGGGTCGGCGTGTCCAGCGCACGCTTGGGCTGCAGGTTGACCCCGCCGCCGATCCCGCTGCCGCTGGGGGTGACCCCGTTGACGAAGGCGTTCGGGCCCTTGAACAGCTCGACCCGCTCCAGCGCCTCGGTGGCGATGATCTGCCGCGGCAGCACGCCGTACAGGCCGTTATAGGAAATGTCATCGGAGGCCAGGGGCAGGCCGCGGATCATGAACACCTGGGAGAAATTGCCGAAGCCGGACGACTGGCGCACCGACGCGTCGTTGAGCAATACGTCGCCGACGGTCTGCGCCTGTTGGTCGGCGATGGCGGCGGCGGTGTAGCTGGTGACGCTGAAGGGCAGGTCGTTGACGGCCTGGTTGCCGAGCACGCCGATCTGCGCGCTGCGGGCGACCTGGCCGCCGCCGTAGGTGTCGTCGCGCAGGGCGCTGACGTTGGTGGCGCCCAGTTCCAGGGCGCCGTCCGCCGCGACTGTCGGTGCCACGGTATAGCCGCTGGCGCCGCTGCGGATCAGTTCGAAGCCGCTGCCTTCCAGCAGCCGGGCGAACCCGGCCTGCGCGGTGTAGGTGCCTTGCAGTCCGGGGCTCTGGCGGTCGCCCAGTTGCGCCGGGTCGAACGACAGCGGCACGCCGGCGCTCACCGCGAACTGCGCCAGCACGTGGCTGAGCGGGCCGGGGCCGATGTTCACGCTGAGGCTGGCGCTTTCGTTGAGGCTGTCGGCGGCTTGGCCATGCGCCGGCAGGAGGGCGCCGAAGGCCAGGACAAGGCTCAGATTCAGGGCCTTGAGCGGAAATAGGGCAGGGCGGGACGGTGGCGTTGCGGTCATTCGGGGTTCCTGTCGGGCGCGTGGAATCGGAAGGGTCTATCCACACACCGGACGAGCGACGAAAAGGTATCAGTGAACGGCGGTTTTTTTTCCTTCGGGCTCAGGCGCGGGGCTCCACCGTCAGCCAATAGCGGGTGCGGCTGTGGATGCTCAGCGGTAGGGTGTCGCTGAGCAGGCGCAGGCTGGCGTCGGTGTCGCGCAGGGAAAACGCCCCCGAGACGCGCAGCGCCGCGACATCCGGATGGCAGCGCAGCACCCCGTGGCGGTAGCGGCCGAGTTCGCCGAGCAGCTCGTCCAGACGCATGCCGCTGGCCAGCAGCATGCCCTTGTCCCAGGCCAGGGTGGCGGTGTCGAAGGTTTCGGCGGCGTCGAAACCGCTCAGCTTGAAGCGCTGACGCTCGCCGGCCTTGAGCGTGAGGCTTTGCTTGAGCAGTTGCGGGGTGATCTGCACCTGGCCTTCGAGCACCTGGACCTGGCTGCGCGAGCCGTCGGTGCGCACGCAGAACCTTGTGCCGAGCGAGCGGGCGATGCCTTGCGGGGTTTCCACGATGAACGGGCGGGCGCTGAAGTCGCTGGTGGTGCTGACCATGACCTCGCCGTTGAGCAGCGACACCCGGCGCTCGACCGGGCTGTACGCGATGTCGACGGCGGTGTCGGTGTTGAGCAGCAGTTGCGAGCCGTCCGGCAGCTGCAGGTTTTTCTGTTCGCCGACGGCGGTGCGCTGGTCGGCGGTCCACTGTTGCCAAGGCACGTGCTGCGAAGCGATGCCCAACGGCCCGGCCATCAGCAGCAGGCCGAGGCGGGTGAGGGTCTGCCGGCGGCTGAGGCCATCCTTGCGCGAAGCCCGTTGCAGGGTCTGGAGGGCTACGTTGGCCGGCACGCTGCGGAAGTCTCCGAGCAGCGCTTCGGCCCGTTGCCAGGCCATGGCGTGTTCGGCGCTGCGGCTGCGCCATTGGGCGACGGCCTGGTGATCGGACGGGGTGGCGGTGCCGGAATGCAGTTGCACCAGCCAGTCGGCCGCTTCACCGAGAATCTGCGGATTGATCATCGGTGCATTCATCAGGCGACACTCAGGCAGGCAATGAACGCGGCGCGCATGTGGCGCTTGACGGTGATCAGCGAAACGCCCAGGCGGGCGGCGATCTGCGCGTAGGTCAGGCCTTCGATCTGCGACATCAGGAACGTGTCGCGGGTCTGCGCCGGCAATTCGCGCAGCAGCGCTTCGATGCGCCACAGGGTTTCGAGGATCAGGTAGCGGGTCTCCGGCGACGGCACCTCGGCGGCCGGCAACTGCGCGATGGTGTCCAGGTAGGCGCGTTCGAGGTCCTGGCGCCGCCAGCGGTCGATCATCAGCCCCTTGGCGATGTGGGTCAGCAGTGCCCGGGGCTCGTTGCCCAAGGGCCTGGCCACCTGGCGGGTGAGCAGGCGCAGGAAGGTGTCGTGGGCCACGTCGGCGGCATCGCAGCGGTTGCCGAGCCTGCGCTGCAGCCAGCCTTGCAGCCAGCCGTGGTGGTCGCTGTAGAGACTGTGGACTTGCTGATTCAAGGGCGGGTCGATGGACGACATGACGGGCAGATACTCGCTGCGGGCATCCGTGGCCTGAGTGCAATTAAGAATTGATCGCATTCTAGTGGCGCGCCGCGAAGGTTTGCAATTGCCGTCCCGGTTTTCTTTTTCGTGCACCGGCGCAGTGGTCACCCGGACTTCTGCCGGATTGGCTATTTGTGCGCCGGGGCCGCGGGCTTAACGTAGCCCCACATTCACTTGACCCGGAAGACCCCCATGAAACCCCGCATTGATTTCTACACCGCTTCCCCTGACGCGCTCAAAGCGATGATGGCCCTGGAAACCGCCGTTTCGAAGCTGCCGCTGGAAAAGACCCTGATCGAACTGGTCAAGCTGCGCGCTTCGCAGATCAACGGCTGCGCATTCTGCATCGACATGCACACCAGCGACGCGATCAAGGGCGGCGAGACCCCGCGCCGGCTGTTCGCCGTGACCGCGTGGCGCGAAGCCCCGTTCTTCACCGACCGCGAACGCGCAGCCCTGCTGTGGACCGAATCGCTGACCCAGCTGAGCCTGACCCACGCACCGGACGAAGACTACGAAACCGTCAGCGCCCAGTTCACGCCCAAGGAAATGGTCGACCTGACCGTGGCCATCAGCACCATCAACAGCTGGAACCGGCTGGCCGTCGGTTTCCGCAAGACCCCGCAGGCCTGATTCAACGGCATCGGTCCTGCCTGGCGGTGGCTGCACGGACGCCATCGCCAGCAGGCTGGCTCCCACAGGGATCCCGGTTGAACGCCGCATCCGGGATCACTGCAAGCCCCTAGGCATCCCTTCAATGTGCGTCGGCACTCGGCGCGGGCGGCGGCAGCACCTTGCGCATCAAGGGCACCATCGCCGTGGCGAGGCCGAAGCACACCATGATCACCAGAAACGTATCGCCGTAGGTCTGCGTCTGCGCCTCGCGGTAGGTCAGCAGCCACAGCTGACGCAGGCTGGCGACCGTGCCCGCATCCCCGTGTTGCCCCAGCGCGGCGAATTGGCCGCCGACCTGGCCCAGCCACTGGTTCAGCGATTCGTTGCTGCTGTTCAGGTGCTCCGCCAGACGGGTGAAGTGCAGGTTGGTGCGGTCGTTGAGGATGGTCGCGCAGGCCGCGATGCCGATGGCGCCGCCCAGGTTGCGCATCAGGTTGAACAGGCCAGAGGCGTGCTTGAGACGCGCCGGGGCGAGCCCGCCCAGGGTCAGCGTCACCGCCGGCGGCACCGCCAGTTGCTGGGCGATGCCGCGCAGGGCCTGCGGCAGCAGCAGTTCACTGGCGCCCCAGTCGTGGGTGATCGGGCTGAATTCCCACATCGACAGCGCAAAGAGGGCCAGGCCGAGCATCATGATCCAACGCAGGTCGACGCGGTTGGCCAAAAAGGCGTACAGCGGAATCGCCATGATCTGGAACACGCCGGTGGAGAACACCGCCAGGCCGATGTCCAGCGCGCTGTAGCCGCGCACCCGGCCGAGGAACAGCGGCGTCAGGTAAATGGTGGCGAACAGGCCGATGCCGGTGACGAAGGAAAAGAAACAGCCGAGGGCGAAGTTGCGATCCTTGAGGGCCCGCAGGTCGACGATCGGGTTGGCCACGTGCAGGGTGCGGCCGATGAAGGCCAGGCCGGCCAGGCCGCTGATCCACGCGGTGGTCAGGATGGTGCGGTCGCTGAACCAGTTCCAGCGCGGGCCTTCTTCGAGGGTGTATTCAAGGCAGCCGAGAAACAGCGCCAGCAGGATCATGCTCGGGTAGTCCGCGCCCTTGAGCAGCGACAGTTCCGGCTGGTCGATCTTCACCAGCATCGGCACCGCCACGGCGACGAAAACGCCCGGCAGCAGGTTGATGTAGAACAGCCAGTGCCAGGACGACAGGTCCGTGATCCAGCCGCCGATCACCGGGCCCAGCGTCGGGGCCAGCGAGGCCACGGCACCGATGGTCGCGGCGGCGATCACCCGTTGCTTGCCGGTGAAGAAAAAGAACGCCGTGGTGAACACCAGCGGGATCATCGAACCGCCCAGAAAGCCCTGCAACGCCCGGAACGCGATCATGCTCTGGATGTTCCAGGCGATGCCGCACAGCAGGCTGGCGAGGGTGAAGCCGACCGCCGAGGCGCAGAACAGCCAGCGGGTGGAAAACACCCGTGACAGCCAGCCCGACAGTGGTATCACGATGATCTCGGCGATCAGGTAGCTGGTCTGCACCCACGCCGTCTCATCGGTGCCGGCGGACAGCCCGCCGCCGATGTCGCGCAGCGAGGCCGAGACGATCTGGATGTCCAGCAGCGCGATGAACATGCCGATGCACATCGTGGCGAAGGCGAACACCTTGGTCGCCGTCGCCATGTCGGCGGCATTGAACGGCTGCGCGGGGACGGCCTGGGCGCGGCTCATGGCGCGCTGGCCACGGCGGCGGTGTCAGGCCGGGCGCGGGTGTCGACCTCGGCGGTCACCGACAGCCCCGGCCGCAGGTGGCCGAGCACGCCGTCGGCGGGGTCGAGCAGGATCCGCACCGGCACCCGCTGGACGATCTTGGTGAAGTTGCCGGTGGCGTTCTCCGGCGGCAGCACGCTGAACTGCGAACCTGTGGCCGGCGCAAGGCTGTCGAGGCGGCCGTGGAATTCCTGCCCGGACAGCACATCGGCGCGGATGCTCACGCGCTGGCCGGGTTTCATCCGGGCCAATTGGTCTTCCTTGAAGTTGGCGTCCACCCACAGGCCGCTGGCCGGCACCACCGACAACTGCTGCGAGCCGGCCTGGGCATAGGCGCCGACGCGGGCGCGGCGGTTGCCGATCACGCCGTCCACCGGCGCGCGCAGTTCGGTGTAGCTGAGGTTCAGTCGCGCCAGGTCGCGTTCTGCCTGCGCTTGCATCAGTGCGGCGCGGGCCTGTTGCTTGCGGGTTTCGATGACCGAGAGCTGGCGCTGCGCGGCGAGCAGTTCGGCCTGGGCGCGGGCGCTCTGGGCCTGGGCGGTCTTGAACGTGGCGTCGGCCCGTTGCGCGCTTTCCACCGAGACGGCGTTGGTGCTCACCAGGCGTTTGTAGCGTGCGTTGTCGTCCCGCGAACGGGCGGTCTCGGCACCGGCGGCGTCGATGCCGGCGCGGGCCTGGCCGATCACGGCCTGCTGCAACTGTTCGGTGGCGTCGAGGTTGGCCAGCAGCGCCTCTTCGGCGGCGACCGCACCTTCGGCCTTGGCCAGGTTGGCGCGGTAGTCCCGCGAATCGAGGCGGATCAGCACATCGCCGGCCTTGACCGGCTGGTTGTCGCTGACCAGCACGTCTTCGATGTAACCGGCGACTTTCGGCCCGATCACCGTGACGTCGCCGCCGATGTAGGCATCGTCGGTCTCTTCGAGGAACCGTCCGGCGCTCCACCAGTGGGCGGCGTACAGCCCGGCGAACGCCAGGGCGGCGATGCCGGCGGCGGGCAGCAGCAGGCGCTTGAGCAGGGGAGGCCTGGCGGCGCTGACCGGGACAGCGAGGTCGGGCTCGACGGTGGGCATGCTGGTCATGGAAACGTACCTGTGGAAACGAAGTGTTATTACGGTCGTAATATGACGTAGGTAATATTTCGACGCAAATCATTTCTGGCGCCGGTCGTCAGGTCCTTCCGCGCTCCGTTCGATCCATCGGTCCGATCCGCCGCAGGCCTCAGGTTTTGGAGCATGCGTAGCTTGCAGGGCCACATTCACCCCTGGCCCATACCCGTTTAGCGCCGCTGGCACGTGCGCATCGGGCCATCAGGGAAACCCTGAGCACGTGCCGATTGCCCCCGTGATTGCGGACGATGACAGCAAATGACTGAATTGTTTAAGAAATGTAACCGCTGTAGGAAGCGTCTTGCATTTGTGTAGGAGGGCTCCGACTATCACGAACATTGATGAAGTGGCATTACGCCATTTGATGATTGCAAGGATGTTGAGTGCCGTATTCGTTCCGCGCTGTTTCCCGTTGCCGTTCCCTGCGTCGCCCGCTGTTGTCGGCTTTTGTGTTGGGCGTGTGCGCTTCCCCGGTGGGGGCCGCCGAGCCGTCAGCCGCCGGTCAGGAAGCGCTGCGCCAGCAGCAACAGCAGCAGCGCGACCTGCAGCAACTGCAACTCGAACAGCGGCGCCGGCAACTGGAGCGCGGCGCGTTCGGCCCGGCACCGGCCACGTCGGCCACGGCCCGGCCCGTCACTCCCGACGAACGCTGCTGGCCCTTGAGCGGCACGCGCATCGGCGGCGTCACCCTGATCGACAGCGACAAGCTCAACGCACGGATCAAACCGCTGCTGGCGCCGTGCATGGGCGCCAACCAGATCAATCACCTGCTGGCGAACATCACCGCGATCTACGTCGAGCAGGGCTACATCGCCAGCCGGCCGTACCTGAGCAGCGCTCCGGCGGCGGGGCAGTCGCTGGATATCCTGGTCGATGAGGGCTACGTCGAATCCATCGAACTGGCCGACCAGAGCCTGCCGGTCTCACTGGGCGGGGCGTTTCCCGGCATGCTCGGCAAACCGCTGAACCTGCGGGATCTGGAGCAGGGGCTGGACCAACTGAACCGCCTGCGCTCGGTGGACCTCACCGCCGACATCGCGCCCGGCGGCCAGCCCGGCGCTTCGCGGATCATTCTGCGCTCGCGCACTTCAGGCCAATCGCGCTGGGCCCTGGGGCTGGGCGCCGACAACCTCGGCAGCGCCAGCACCGGGCGCGACCGCGACACCGTCAGCCTGAGCCTCGACAGCCCGCTGGAGCTCAATGACCTGCTGAGCCTCAGCGCCAGCGACACCCTCAACCGGGGCGACCGCTACAGCCGCAACGCCAGCCTCTATTACGCGATTCCCTACGGTTACTGGACCTACAGCGCATTCGCCAGCCACGCCGAATACCGGGCGCCGTTCAAGCTCAGCGCGGCGACCCTGTACAGCACCGGCATCACCGACCAGCTCAGCCTGCGCGCCGACCGCGTGCTCTGGCGCGACCAGAGCCGCCAGCTCAGCGCCAACCTGCAACTGGCCCACAAAGACGTCGACAGCTACCTGGAAAACATCCGCCTGGGCATCCAGAGCCCGACCCTGACCGTGGCCGAGGCCGGGCTCAACCTGTTCTGGCTCGACCGGGCGGTGTGGAACCTCGACGTCAACTATGCCCAGGGCCTGCACTGGTTCGGCGCCGACGATGACGCCCAGCGCCAGGTCAACAACCTGCCCAAGGCGCAGTTTCGCAAGTACCGCGCCGGCCTCAGCCAGTGGCGCAATGGCCGGTTCGGCGATCAGGCGTGGCAATGGCAGAGCCAGCTCAACCTGCAATACAGCCCCGACCCGTTGCCGGCCATCGAGCAGATGCTGGGCACCGACGACTCCGCCGTGCGCGGCTACCGGGTCGCCAGCGCGTCCGGCGCCAGCGGCGCGGTCTGGCGCAACACCCTGCGCCTGCCGCTGCAGACCGGCGGCCCCGTCCAGGTCACCCCGCGCCTGGGGCTCGACCACGGCTGGATCAAGGCCGATCACGGTGCGCCGGGCCAACGCCTGAGCGGCGCCAGCATCGGCCTCAATCTGGGCTGGAAGAACCTGCAGGTGGACGTCGATTACCAGCGCAGCCTCAACACCCCCGGCGGCTTGCCCCATGAGCCCGACACCTGGCTGATGCGGGTGGGGGTGCAGATATGAACAACGCAGTGAACCCACAGCCGACGGATCTGAGCGCGACAGCCCCGGCCAAGACCAAAACGCGCGACGTGATGCCGTACTTACATGGAGACGTTTTTATGCCAGCACACACCTTTGCATTCAATCTTTCGCCCCGGGGGCAATTGCGCTGGGCCATCGCCAGCCTGTTCCTGGCCGCCCACCTGCCCAGCGCCCTGGCCGGCGGCGTGGTGGTCGCCCCCGGCCCCGGCGGCACCGCGCAACTGCAGACCCAGGGCGGTGTGCCCATCGTCAACATCGTCGCGCCCAACGGCTCGGGCCTGTCGCACAACCAGTTCCTCGACTACAACGTCGACCGTCAGGGCCTGGTGCTGAACAACGCCTTGCAGGCCGGGCAATCGCAGCTCGCCGGGCAACTGGCGGCCAACCCGCAATTGCAGGGCCAGGCGGCGAGCGTGATCCTCAACGAAGTGATCAGCCGCAACCCGTCGGCCATCAACGGCGCCCAGGAAATCTTCGGCCGCGCCGCCGATTACGTGCTGGCCAACCCCAACGGCATCTCGGTCAACGGCGGCAGTTTCATCAACACGCCGAACGCCAGCCTGGTGGTCGGCCGTCCGGAACTGAACGACGGCAAGCTGCAATCGCTGAACACCCGCGACGCCAGCGGCCAGTTGCAGATCCAGGCCGGCGGCCTGCGCAACGGCGAAGGTTCGGTCAACCTGATCGCCCCGCGCATCGACAGCCAGGGCAACCTCAGCGCCCGTGACCAATTGAATGTCACTGTCGGACGCAACCAGGTGGATTACGCCAGCGGCCAGGTGAAGTCCGTGGATCCGAGCGGCCACACCGCCGACCAGCGGATCGACGCCAGCCTGTTCGGCGCGATGCAGGCCGGGCGCATCAACATCGTCAGCACCGCCGAAGGCGCCGGCGTGAAAGTGGGAGCGGTGCAGGTGGCCGGGCGCGACGGCGTGCAGATCCGTTCGGCCGGCGACCTGAGCGTCAGCGGCCAAGCCGTCGCCGACAGCCTCGACGTGACCCGTGCCGGTATCCGCAGCAGCCAGGGCGATGTCGGCCTGCACAGCGGCAAGGACCTGACCCTGGCCGCCACGGACGTCTCCGGCCGCGACGTGAAGGTCGACGCCAAGCGCAACCTGACCCTCACCACCGTGGAAAGCCGCAAGCTCCAGGAACAGCGCGAGAACTGGAGCAACAACACCATCGGCATCACCTGGGAAACCTACGAGCGCACCCGCACCGACAGCGATTCGCGCCAGCACGGCAGCCAGATCGTCGCAAGCCGCGATGCGCAACTGTCGTCCGGCAAGGACACCGAACTGAACGCCGCCAAGGTCGAAGCGGCCGGCGACCTGAGCGTGCAGAGCGGCGGCGACCTGCGCCTGACCGCCGCCACCGAGCGCCACGTGCAGACCGACCAGGGCAAGCACCGCAAACACCTGTGGAAGGCCGACTGGGACAGCAGCAGCGAGACCCAGCGCAGCGTCACCAGCCAATTGAAGGGCGGCAACATCGCCCTGCAGACCGCCGCGCTGCTGCGCTCCGAAGGCGCCGAACTGACCAGCCGGGGCGACCTGCAACTGGCCGGCAAACAAGTGGACATCACCACCGCCAGCCGCACCGACCGCAGCAGCGATAACCGCTACGCGGGCGATCTGGTGGGCGGCGGCTTCTTCGGCAAGACCGGCGACGCCGATAAGGGCCAGACCCGCCATCAGGGCAGCAAGATCAACGCGGCCGGCAAACTGACCGTCAAGGCCGACGACGTGCGCATCAGCGGCAGCCAGGTGCGCGGCGGCACCGACGCCAGCGTGATCAGCGACACCGGTTCGCTGATTGTCGATGGCGTGCAGGACACGTCCCACAGCAACAGCCACGACAAGGACAGCAAGTTCTTCGGCATCACCAAGGACGAGTCCCGGCAGAACGCCAAGGACAGCACCACGGTGCGCAGCGAACTGGTGTCCGACAGCAACCTCAAGCTCAAGAGCGCCAAGGACATCGAAGTCGCCGGCGCCTCGGTCAAGGCCGGCGCCGCGCTGACCGCCGACGCGGCGGGCGATGTGAACGTGAAGGCCACGCAGAACACCCGCGAGCGCAGCGACAGCACCCAGACCCGTGGCTTCGACGCCTACGCCAAAGAGAACGCGCCGGACGCCGGGCAGTATCGCGCCGGCATCCACTACGAAGACAAGCAGAAGACCGTCACCGCCAACGATGTCAGCCAGCAGGGCGCGAGCCTCAGCGGCGGCACCGTGCAGGTGAAGGCCGGCGGCGACCTGACGGTCAAGGGCGGCGAGGTGAAATCCACCGCCGGCGACACGACCCTGAGCGGCAAGAACGTGTCGCTGCTGGCGGAGCAGGACAGCCACCAGACCTCCACCGACACCGCCAACACCGGCGGCGGCTTCTACTACACCGGCGGGCTTGACCGCGCCGGCAGCGGCATCGATTTCGCCCGTGACACGGCGCACGACGCCTCCAGCAAAACCACCGCGCAGACCACCGGCGTGCAGAGCAGCGGCGGCCTGACCATCAATGCCGGCACGCTCGTCACCGAAGGCGCGCAGCTCAAGTCCGGCAACGGTCTGAACGTGGTCGCCAACGAGGTGGACAACCGCGCGGCCGGCAACACGTCCAGCAGCACCCACGACGAAAGCCACTGGTCGGCGGACATCGGCGCCAACGTCGAGTACAAGGACATCGCCCGGCCGGTCGTCGCAGCGGTCAAGGACGTGCTCGCCGGCAAGGTGCCGGACAAGGACGCCCTGAGCAACCTCGGGCAGCCGAATGTCGGCATCGATGTCGCGGTGGGCCACGCCAGCGCCGGCAAGACCGAGCAGGGCAGCACCGCCGTGGTCAGCCGTTTCGACGGCGCCACCGTGGACGTGAACGTCGCCGGCACGCTGAAGGACCAAGGCACCCAGTACAACGCCAGCGCCGGCCAGGTGAACATCGGCGCCGACAAGTTGGTGGCCGACGCGGCGGCCGATACCCGCAGCAGCGGCGACAAGGCCGTGGACGCCAAGGTCGATGTGCGCGTCTACACCAAGACCGGCGAAGACGTGAACGTCGCCGGCAGCGGCGCCGGCGGCAGCAGCCAGACCCGCAAGGACAGCGCCACGGCGGTGGTCGGCGGCTATGCCGGCAGCCAGGGCGTGAACATCAACGTGCGCGGCGACGCGCAGTTCGAGGGCAGCCGGTTCGACGGCGGCCAGGGCGGCGTCAGCGTCAAGACCGGCGGCGACCTGGCCCTGAACCAGGCCAACGACCGCCAGGTCAGCGACAGTTCCAGCCTGCGCGGCAACGGCTCGCTGACCGTCGGCACCTTGCCGGGCACCGACGGCACCAACGTCGATCTCGGCGCCGGGTTCCAGCTCGACCACACCGGCAAGCAGGTCAACGACAGCCAGGCCCGTGTGGCGAGCGTCCAGGGCAACGGCCCGGTGCAGTTCACCAGCGGCGGCAACCAGGTCCAGCAAGGCGCGAAGATCGACAGCGCAGGCGCCATCGACCTGAAGGCCGGCGGCAAGCTCGACCTGCAAGCGGCCACCGACACCCACGTCGCCACCGGCGGCAACCTCGGCGGCGGCCTGAAGGCCGGCGGCAGCAAGACCAGCAACGAGAAGAGCCGCGATCAGGGCGGCAACCTCAGCGGCAACTTCAACATCGGCCGGGTGAACGAGAACACCCAGACCCTCAAGGGCGGCCAAATCGACAGCCGGACCGGCGTCGCCCTGAGCGGCGATTCGATCCGCCAGCAGGGCACCCAGGTCGGCGCGCCGAGCGTGAGCCTCGATGCCGGCAAGGGCGGCGTCGTGCTGGAGTCCGCGCAGTCCAGCGAAAGCCGCAACAACTGGAACGTCGCCCTGAATGCCGGCGGCAACCTCAGCCAAAGCACGCCGACCGCCGCTGACGAGAAGGCCAGCAGCGACCACGGCTTCAACGCCGGGGCCAAGGTGGGCGTGGACTATGTGCAGGGCACCACGCAGCAGAACAGCCAGGTCAAGGCCGATGCGGTGGCGTTGAACAGCGCGGGCGATGCCCGTCTGAGCGGTGCGCGGGTCGAGGGTAAGACCGTCGGCGGCAACGTCGCCGGGAACCTGACCGTCGACAGCCGGCAGGACACGCAGAACCACGCCAAGGTCGATGTGGACCTGGGCCTGACCGGCAAGAAGAACCCGCCGAGCGACAAGAAGGAACTGGCCGGCACCGACTACAAGCCGACCCTCACCGCCCAGGGCGAATACGCCCACAAGGACAGCGTCGGCCAGGCGTCCGGCATCAGCGGCCAGCAAGGCGTGAACCTGAACGTCGGCGGCGCCACGCAACTGACCGGCGCGCGTGTCTCGGCGGCGGACGGTCGGGTGGATCTGGGCGGCTCGCCGGTCGGCAAGACGGATCTGGCCAACCGTGATTACGGGGTCAAGGCCGGCCTGACCCTGCCGCACAAGGCTGAAGAGAACGCACCGAAGGTCTCGGTTGAGAACGGCACGCTGAAAGCCGGCCCGGTCACCGTCAGCGGTCACTTCGACAGCCAGACACTGCAGGCCGGCATCGACGAACGCGGCTGAAGCACCCACGGTGGATGAACCCCATCCACCGTCCAACCCTGTAGGAGCGAGCCTGCTCGCTCCTACATTCTTCAGGCCTCAACCCAAACGACAAGCGCGCCCCTGTGGGAGCGAGCCTGCTCGCGATGGCGCAGGTCCAGTCACTGCAAAGGTGTCTGTTCCATCGCCATCGCGAGCAGGCTCGCTTCTACAGGGGGGCATGGTCTGGCCAGCGTCGATTTCTTCGCCCCCGCTGGAAAACCCGCAGGACGGCAACTAGCGTGTGAGGACGGACGCTCACTGCAAGGGACTGACGGGGTGCACTGACATGGGCAAGAAGTTCGGCAACGGCTGGTGGATCGATGAAGGGGTGCTGATGTCCGACGAGCGCGCGCAGGATATTGCCGCGGCCGCCGGGCATTTTCCGGAAGACTATGCCCCGACGGTCTTCCTCTCCGGTGATGCCCACCGCAAGCCGCCGTTCCAGTGGGCGGCGCAGGGCGTCTGGGCGGATTTCTTCGGCCCGCTGATCGAAGACAACAAGATCGTCTGCCATGTCGAGCAGTACCCCAGGGCGGTCACCCGTGAATCGGTGCCGCCGCTGTTCGGCCCGGTGTTCGACCGGGGCAAGGTGTTCGGCTGGGAGCATGCCGTGTTCCCGTACATCGAAAACCTGATGCGGAACTACTACAAGAAAGTGCAGGACTTTCCCCACGCGGTCTCCGTCGGCTACATCCGCGCCGTGCTGGTCGACACCTCAAGCGTTGCGCAGATGGGCTTCCTGAGGGCCGAACACCAGGCCATCGTCGATTTCGCCAAGCCGTACGTGGAGAAAAAGACCGGTGTCCAGGCGCTTTTCAGTTCCTCACCGGCCCCGACGAAGCTGATCGCACCCAAGGACGGCCTCAAGTTCAAGGAGCTCTACTTTGCCTACGTGGAGGCCGGCATGGAACTGCGCACAGGCATCCATCCGCTCATCGCGCCTGCGATCCAGCGCCTGATCGATACCTACCGCGACCACATGCACCTGATCACCTGCGGCGGTGCGCATCTGCTGTTCAACCCGTTGTATCAATACCTGCAACCCCCGGTGGGCAGTTTCGGCATCGTCGATCCGGATCAGGGCAAAGGGTTGGGCAAAGGCAAGTAGGGCGCCTCCCGTCGAGGGAGCCAAGGAACGATTGCCGGGCTTAATACGAAGCATTACTATTCACGCCCCTTTCCTCAGCACGCCGCCATGATCCCCATGCTGCCCCGCAGACCCGGCTTTTTCGAGCATTACGAAGAGTTGATCGGCACCTGGACCCGTCGCCTGCGCAATCGTCAGCAGGCCGAGGACCTGGCGCACGACACCTTCGTGCGGGTGCTCGAGACCGATGCGGCGACGGTGCAGCAGCCGCGGGCGTACCTGCACCAGACCGCGCGCAACATTGCGGTGGACGGTTTTCGGCGTGAGGATCGACGGGGCGCCATGGAGTCGGAGGCGATCGATCTCAGTGAGTCGCCGACCGGCGACCCGGAGCATTACATGCATGCGATCCAGCTGGCCGATTCCATCGAACGGGCCCTCGCGGAACTGCCGGTCAACTGCCGGCGGATTTTCGTCTGGCAGAAGATCGAAGGCCTGACCCAGGCGGAAATCGCCGAGCGCATGGGGCTGTCCAGGAACATGGTGGAAAAGTATATGATCCGCACCCTGCGGCACCTGCGCGACCGCCTGGACGGGGTTCAGCCATGAGCGGGCGCCGTCATTCATCCCCGGCCAGACAGGACATTCCATGATGGAGACCCGTGATTGCGCGTGCGGGCAGGCAAGGGTACGCGATGACGCGGCACGCTGGTTCGTGCGCCTGCAGGAGCCGGCCGTCGGCGTGGACGAGCGGCAGCGCTTCGACGCCTGGCTGAACGAACATGCCCCGCACCGTGACGAGTTCCTGTTGCTGCAAGGCGTATGGACTGCCGCCGACCTGCTGCCGGCGCCGCGCCTGAAGGCCTTGTGCGACGAGCCGCCGGCCCGCCGCGGGCGCCGGCCGGTGCTGCGTTATGCGGTGGCCGCCGGCGTGCTGGCGGTGGCGGTCGGGCTGGGGTTGTTCAGCGGGCTGAACCACCCGGCGGGCTACAGCGCCGAATTCGCGACGAAGACTGGCGAACGGCGGCACGTGGCCCTGCCGGACGGTTCGGTCGTCGACCTCGACAGCCGCAGCGCCCTGAAGGTCCGGTTCGAGAAGGATCGCCGCGTCGTCGAACTCACCGAAGGCGAAGCGATGTTCAGCGTCGAGCACGACACCTCGCGTCCGTTCGTGGTCGAGGCCGGCAGCGGCAAGGTCACGGTCACCGGCACCCGCTTCGACGTGCGCCGCGACCCGGCGCAGACCCGGGTCGCGGTGGAGCAGGGCACGGTCAGGGTGCAGGGCCGCAATGCGCCGGACAACGCCTTCGTCAGCCTGACCGCCGGCCTGGGCACCCATGTCGACGCCCAGGGCACCGTCGCGCCGGCCTACGCGGTCAATCCGGCCGAACTGACCGCCTGGCGCAGCGGCAAGCTGGTGTTCAACAACGCCAACCTGAGCGACGTGGCGGCGCAGGTGTCCCGTTACCGCGACAAGCCCTTGAAGGTGTCCGGCCCCGCCGTGGCCAACCTGCGCCTGACCAGCGTGTTCCGCACCGACAACACCGACGCCTTGCTCAAGGCCTTGCCGAACATCCTGCCGGTGGCCGTTCGCACGCTGGCCGACGGCAGCCAGGAAATAATTTCAAAATAAAATTCAGGTTTTTTTCGAGTTCATCGTCTTCCTGTTCAACTGCAACTGGTTTGCATTAACAGACGCATACACTTGCGATCCACAGGACTACGTTCGACGTGAAAAACACCACCGCCAACAACAAGAAATCCCCTTGGCTGCCGCTGGCGCTCGCGCTGGCGGTCAACGCTGCCGTGCCGCTGGCGTTCGCCGCCGACGCCATTCACATCCGCGCGCAGCCGCTGGGCCAGGCCCTGAGCGAATTGGGCCAGCAAACCGCGCTGCAAGTGTTTTTCAGTCCTGACCTGGTCGCCGGCAAACAGGCCCCGGCCGTGGACGGCAACCTCTCGCCGGAGCAGGCCCTGCGCCAATTGCTGCAGGGCAGCGGCCTGGACTATCAGATCAACGAAGGCTCGGTGACCCTGTCCCCGGCGCCGACGTCCGCCGCCAACGGCCCGCTGGAGCTGGGCGTGACCGACATCAAGGTGGTCGGCGACTGGCTCGGCGACGCCGACGCCGCCGTGGTGCAGAACCACCCCGGCGCCCGTACCGTGATCCGCCGCGAAGCGATGGTGGAGCAGGGCGCCATGAACGTCGGCGACGTGCTGCGCCGGGTGCCGGGCGTGCAGGTGCAGGAGGCCAACGGCACCGGCGGCAGCGACATCTCGCTGAACGTCGGCGTGCGCGGCCTGACCTCGCGCCTGTCGCCGCGCTCCACCGTGCTGATCGACGGCGTGCCGGCGGCCTTCGCTCCCTACGGCCAGCCGCAGCTGTCGATGGCGCCGATCTCGTCCGGCAACCTCGACAGCATCGACGTGGTGCGCGGCGCCGGTTCCGTGCGCTACGGGCCGCAGAACGTCGGCGGCGTGATCAACTTCGTCACCCGCGCCATCCCCGAGAAAGCCACCGGCGAAATCGGCACGACGCTGGAAACCTCCCAGCACGGCGGCTGGAAACACATCGACACCGCCTTCCTGGGCGGCACCGCCGACAACGGCATCGGCATGGCGCTGCTGTACTCCGGCGTCAACGGCAACGGTTACCGCGAGCGCAACAACGGCAACGACATCGACGACGTCATTCTCAAGACCCATTGGGCGCCGACCGAGCAGGACGATTTCAGCCTCAACTTCCACTACTACGACGCCAGCGCCGACATGCCCGGCGGCCTGACCCAGAAGCAGTACGACGACAAGCCGTTCCAGTCCGACCGCGACTACGACGGCTTCAGCGGCCGGCGCAAGGACGTGTCGTTCAAGTGGATCCGCCAGATCGACGAGCGCACCCAGGCCGAAGTGCTGACCTACTATTCCGACAGCTTCCGCGGCAGCACCATCGCCGCCCGCGACCAGAAGACCCTCAGCTCGTTCCCGCGCTCCTACTACACGCTGGGCATCGAGCCGCGCGTGTCGCGGGTGTTCGACGTGGGCCCCACCACCCAGGAAGTCAGCGTCGGTTACCGTTACCTGAAAGAGGCCATGCACGAGCAGTCGAGCCGCCTGGCCCTGGTCAACAACGAGCCGGTGGTGACCAAGACCTCCGACGGCCACGTGTTCCAGGACCGCACCGGCGGCACCGAGGCCAATTCGGTGTACGTCGACAACAAGATCGACGTCGGCAACTGGACCGTGACGCCGGGCATCCGCTTCGAGCACATCAGCACCGACTGGCATGACCGCGCGGTGCTGGACACCGCCGGCAAGCGCGTGCCGGAGAAGAACCGCAGCATCGAAAGCAACGAACCGCTGCCGGCCCTGAGCGTGATGTACCACCTGTCCGATGCGTGGAAGCTGTTCGCCAACTACGAGACTTCGTTCGGCAGCCTGCAGTACTTCCAGCTTGGCCAGGGCGGCTCGGGCGACCAGACCGCCAACGGCCTGAACCCGGAAAAGGCCAAGACCTACGAGATCGGCACCCGCTACAACGATGACGTGTGGGGCGGCGAAGTGACGCTGTTCTACATCGACTTCGACGACGAGCTGCAATACATCAGCAACGACGTGGGCTGGACCAACCTCGGCGCGACCAAGCACCAGGGCGTCGAGGCGTCCGTGCATTACGACATGGCCGCGCTGGATCCGCGCCTCGACGGCCTGACCGCCAACGCCGGCTTCACCTACACCCGGGCGACCTACGAAGGGGAGATCCCGGGCTTCAAGGGCCGTGACCTGCCGTTCTACTCGCGCCAGGTGGCCACCGTCGGCCTGCGCTACGACATCAACCGCTGGACCTACAACCTGGACGGTTTCGCCCAGTCCAAGCAGCGCTCACCGGGCACCGGGGTCAACGCCGACGGCAGCTTCAGCGGCAACTACATCACCGAAGGCACGGCGGACGGGCAGTACGGCGACATTCCGGGCTACGTGACGTGGAACGTGCGCGGCGGCTACGACTTCGGCGCGCAACTGTCGAACCTCAAGCTGGGCGCCGGAGTGAAGAACATCTTCGACAAGCAGTACTTCACCCGCTCCAGCGACAACAACTCGGGGATCTACGTGGGCACGCCGCGTACGTTCTTCGTGCAGGCCAGCGTCGGCTTCTGACCTGACCTGACCTGTGGCGAGGGAGCTTGCTCCCGCTGGGTTGCGAAGCAGCCCCAACAATGGGACTGCCCTGCAGTCCAGCGGGAGCAAGCTCCCTCGCCACAATGTTTTCCAGCGCCCGGCTTGTGGCTTGAGGCTTCCGGCTGGCCGCTTCAGACCTTCAGCACTTTCCCGCCGATCGCCACCGCCACCAGCAGCACCGCCATCAGACCGAAGGCGAAGCTCAGGCTGCTGCCGTGGGCGACGAACCCGATCACCGCCGGCCCCGCCAGAATCCCCGCATAACCCAGGGTGGTGATGGCCGGGACTGCGATGCTTTCCGGCATCACCGTCTGTTTGCCCACCGCCGTGTACAGCACCGGCACGATGTTCGAACAACCGGCCCCGACCAGCGCGTAACCGATCAGGGCCGCCTGCCAGGACGGCGCGAACGTGGCCAGGAACAGGCCGGCCGCCGCCGTCAGCCCGCCGAACAGGATCACCCGGGTGGCACCCAGGCGCCGCACGATGCGGTCGCCGGTCAGGCGGCCCGCCGTCATGGTCAGGGCAAACGCGGCGTAGCCCAGGCCCGCGTAGGCCTTGTCGATGCCGCGTTCCTCGGCCAGGAACACCGCGCTCCAGTCCAGCGCCGCGCCTTCGGTGAGGAACACGATGAAGCACATACCGCCGATGAACAGGACGATGCCGTGGGGCACCGCAAACGCCGGCCCCGAGCTTTCGCTTCCGTAGGGCAGCATGTGCGGCACGGCCTTGAACAGGGACGCGACCAGCAGCGCGACCACCACCAGCATCGCCGCCAGCGGCGACAGGCCGAAGCCCAGCAGGGCACTGACGCCCGCCGCGCCGACGATGCCGCCAAGGCTGAACAGACCGTGGAACCCGGACATCATGTTTTTCCCGCTGGCCCGCTCGACGATCACCGCTTGCAGGTTCACCGTCGAGTCCACCGTGCCCAGCCCGGCGCCGAACATGAACAGCGTGGCGATCAGCGCCGGAACCGACGACACCGTCGCCAGCAGCGGCAACGCCGCGCAGATCAGCAAGGTGCCGCCGGTGGCCACCTTGCGGCAGCCGAACCGGGTGGCCAGGATGCCCGCCAGCGGCATCGCCAGGATCGACCCCACCCCCAGGCACAGCAGCAACAGGCCCAGCGTGCCTTCGTCGAGCCCGGCCCGGGCCTTGGCGTAAGGCACCAACGGCGCCCACGCCGCGATGCCGAGGCCGGCGATGAAAAAGGCGATGCGGGTGGACATCTGTTGCAGGCGTCCGGGAATGAAAGCGGCTTGGGCGTTGAGGTCGGTCATGGGAATCCTTGGCAGAATCGTTACAGCAGGCGGACATCCTTGCACAGTGAGCCCCTGGGAGCGAGCCTGCCGGTATCGGCGGCGAGCCGGACGCAGTGTTTTCGGCGGGCAGTTCGCTATCGCGAGC
Organism: Pseudomonas sp. NPDC089534; assembly: GCF_044749305.1. Lineage (NCBI taxonomy): Bacteria > Pseudomonadati > Pseudomonadota > Gammaproteobacteria > Pseudomonadales > Pseudomonadaceae > Pseudomonas > Pseudomonas sp. NPDC089534. The sequence continues at coordinate 22,546 of NZ_JBIVHR010000043.1, forward strand.
AGGCTCGCTCCCACAAGGGGTACAGTGGTGCCTTTGGGCAATCCAGGGATCGACCGATGACGCCGCTATACGATGCACGGGGCAACCTTTACGCCGTCGTTTCACCCAAGGCGCTGCGGGAGGCCGGCGTGCCGTTGCCCGCCACGGCGCAGGATTGCGCGGCGTCGCGGCCGTCGTGGAGCCGCGCTGCGGTGGCGGCCTGCTGCGAGTGGCCTGACGGCGAGCGCCCGGCAGGGGCCAAGGCACACCGCAGCGACGGCCTGCTGATCGGCCCGTTCCAGTCCGCGCCGCCGTTCGATGTACTGATCGTCAACACCGACGGTTCGTTGGCCGAACGCAGCGGCAACGGCCTGACGATCTTTTCCCAGGCGCTGCTCGAACAGGGCCTGATGCCGGAAGAGGGCGCGCTGCTGCGGGTGCACCACGACAAACAGGACGCCGCCTCACCCGTGGCCACCTCGGTGAAACCGGCGCAGGTCGACGGCGTGCAAGGCTTCTGGCTGGACCTCGGCCGGCCAGGCTTCGGCCCGGCGGCGGTGGGGGCGCATGGCGTCGAACCGGTGCTGTTCGAGGACCGCGAACTCAGCCGGATCGAACCGCTGGCGCGGCTCGATCCGGCCTGGGGCCGCAGTCAGTTCGTGCGCATCGGCAATCCCCATGGCGTCACGCTGGTGGCCGAAGGGGCGCACCTTCCGGAATACGAACAGCTGCGCGATGCGCCGCTGAGCGAGCCCTTGACCCGGATCGCCTACGCCATGCCCGAAGGCGCCGGCGAGCCTTGTCCGGCCGGGGTCAACCTGCAATGGGCGTTGCGTGGCGGCGAGCAGCGCGTCATCGCGCGGGTGTTCGAGCGCGGCGAAGGCCCCACGGCGTCCTCCGGCACCAGCGCCAGCGCGGTGGCGTGCGCGGCCTGGCGGGTCGGTTGGGTCAAGGCGGGGCAGGTGCAGGTGGTGATGCCCGGCGGCACGGCGCCGCTGCTGCTGGAGGAGGCCGAAGGGGAACTGGCGCGCGTCAGCCTGTTCGGCACCGCGCACCTGCTGGGCTGAACCCTCACACCCAACCCTGTAGGAGCGAGCCTGCTCGCGAAGGCGGCCCGCCATTCAGCATCGAAGTGACTGAACGGGCGCTATCGCGAGCAGGCCCGCTCCTGCACAGGCTCAGCGACCGGCTTCGCTGAATTCCACCACCGGCATCTGCCGCTTCATCAAGACCTTGCCCCCGCGGATCGAATACAGCGGCAGGCCTTGGCTGCGGATCACCTCATAGTCGCTGTCCGCCGACAGGATCAGCAGGTTCGCCGGCCGCCCCGGCTCCAGCCCGTAGCGCTCGCCCAGGTGCAAGGCTTTGGCGCTGTTGTCGGTCACCAGGTCCAGGGCGTTCTGCAGGTTGCGGTAGCCGAGCATGTGGCAGATGTGCAGCCCGGCCTCCAGCACCCGCAGGATATTGCCGTTGCCCAGCGGATACCACGGATCGACGACCGAGTCCTGGCCGAAGCAGACGTTCATGCCCGCATCCAGCAGTTCGTTGACCCGGGTCACGCCCCGGCGTTTGGGGAAGGTGTCGAAACGCCCCTGCAAATGGATGCTCTCGGTGGGGCAGGAGACGAAACTGATGCCCGAGTGCCCGAGCAGGCGGAACAGCTTGGCGCAGTAGGCGTTGTCGTAGGAACCCATGGCCGTGGTGTGGCTGGCCGTGACCCGCGCGCCCATGTCGCGGCTGCGGGCCTCTTCGGCCAGCACTTCGAGAAAGCGCGAATGCGGGTCGTCGGTTTCGTCGCAGTGCACGTCCACCAGGCAGCCGGTGCGTTCGGCCAGATCCATCAGGAATTTCACCGAACTCACGCCCTGGTCGCGGGTGTACTCGAAATGCGGAATGCCGCCGACCACGTCCGCGCCCAGGCGGATCGCTTCTTCCATCAGGTCGCGGCCGTTGCGGAACGACTCGATGCCTTCCTGGGGGAACGCGGCGATCTGCAGGTCGACCAGGTGGCGGCTTTCCTCGCGCAGCTCCAGCATCGCCTTGAGCGCGGTGAGCTGCGGATCGGTGACATCGACGTGGGTGCGCACGTGCTGGATGCCGTGGGCAGCCAGGGCCTGGAGGGTTTTCGCGGCGCGGGCCTTGGTGTCTTCGAAGGTGATGGTGGCCTTGCGTTCGCCCCAGCATTCGATGCCCTCGAACAGCGTGCCGCTCATGTTCCAGCGCGGCTCGCCGGCGGTCAGGGTGGCATCGAGGTGAATGTGCGGCTCGACGAACGGCGGCACCACCAGGTTGCCGCCGGCGTCGAGGTCGTCGGGCCCCAGGGTGGGGGCTTCGGTCTGGCGTGCGACGCTGCGGATCAGGCCGTCTTCCAGGTGCAGTTCGTGCAGGCCTTCCTGGTTGCGCAAGCGGGCGTTGATGATGTGCATCGGCTCATCCTTTTCATGGATCGGGTGCGGTCACTGAGTCGTACCTTAGCGCAATAGCCGCACCCGCTGGGACATCAGAGGAAACGCAGCAGGGCGGCGACGATGGCTTCCGGTGCGTCCTCCTGGACCAGGTGCCCGGCGTTCGGGATGGCGTGGAACCGCGATCCGGGAATCATCCCGTGCAACGCCCGGCCGCGCTCGATGGGGATCCACTGATCGTCCTCGCCCCAGAGAATCTGCACCGGGCAACGGATCGTCGGGTACAGGTCCTGCGCTTCGCGGGTGTAGCGCTCGTCCATCTGCGCGATCTGACGGTAGAACGCCGCCTGGCCCGGATCGCCGAGCCAGGGCTGCACGTAGGGGGCAAGTTCGCTCTCGGGCATGTCGCGGTGGACGGCGCCGCGGATGTAGGCCGGGACGACGGCCCGCTGGATGTAGTCGGGCAGGCCGCTGAACGCGGCCTCATGCTGGCGCACGTGCCGCACGAACGGCGAGCCCCAGGGCGACAGCGCGACCGGGTCGATCAGCGTCAGGCTGCGGTAGTCCTTGCCGTTGAGCAGGTGGGTGCGCAGGGCGGTGGCGCCGCCGAAGTCGTGGGCCACCACGTCCGGACGCTGCAGGTTCCAGTGATCCAGCAGCTGCGCCAGCAGTTCGTTCTGCACCCCGAGGGACACGTCGGCGTCAGGCTGCTCGGATTGCCCGTAGCCCAGCAGGTCGAAGCAATGCACCCGGTGAGTCTTGTGGAAGTGCGGGGCGATGCGGTGCCACACATAGGACGAAAACGGGGTGCCGTGCACGAACACCAGCGGCGGCCCGTCACCGCGGACCGCATGGCGAACGCTTCGCCCGTTGAAGTCGAAGACCTGATCCAGCAGCCAGTCCGTCATGGGCCTGTCCTCTTGGCGGGTTGAGCCAAAGAGCATAGGCACAAAAAAACCACCGTTCCCGGTGGTTTTTTGTAGGCCGCTGACGTCACTCGCCGCGGTAGATGCAGCCGCTGGTGCAGGTCTCGTGGATGCGGATCGCGCTGAGCTCCGGCAGCAGGGGCTTGAGCTCGTTCCAGATGAACTTGGCCAGCACTTCGCTGGTCGGGTTCTCAAGGCCGGGGATGTCGTTCAGGTAGTTGTGGTCCAGGCGCTCGTACAGCGGCTTGAAGATCGCCTTGATCTCGGAGAAGTCACGGATCCAGCCGGTGTGCGGATCGATGTCGCCGCTCAGGTGGATGGCCACCTTGAACGAATGGCCATGCAGGCGTCCGCACTTGTGGCCGTCCGGTACGTGGGGCAGGCGGTGGGCGGATTCGAACGTAAATTCCTTGAAGATTTCCACGGTGATGTCGGCTCTGTTCAGATGGCGTCGCGTCAGCGATTCGGGCAGTCGGCGAGTTTACCAGCTTGTCTGCGACCGTGCGGCAAAACACTGACTAAAGGGTCAGCAAGCGCTCGGCGAGACGACCGTTGGCGGCCAGTTCGAGAAACTCGTCGCCCAGCCGCCGGCTTTCGTCCATCGCCGCGCGCCAGTATTTCTGCCGGCCGGGCGCATCGCCCATGAAGCGCTTGAAGTCGTTGCGGTCCGGCAGCTTGCCGTAGGGCAGGCGCGCCAGGTATTCCTTCGACGGGGCGAGCAGCAGCACATCCTGCAGGCGCTGGGTCGACGCCCGGCGCCAAGGCAGGGTCTTGTCGAACCAGCCGGGGATGACTCGGTCGGTGAAGTGCGGATACAGCACGATGCCGTCGCCGCTGTAGGGCAGGTCGAGGTGGTAGTCCAGCAGGCCGCCGTCGCGGAACGTGCCGGCGCCGGCCCCCGGCAGGTCGCGCACGCCCTCCATCACCATCGGGATCGAGCCCGAGGCCAGCAAGGCCTGGCGCAGGTTGCCGGCGTCGAGGGCGATGAAACGCGACGGGAAGTCGTTCAGCGCCTCGACCGGCGGCGCCAGGCGCGGGTCGTGGATGATCAGCCGTTCGAAGTGCCGCGCCAGCCGCGCCCGGCCGCGCAGGTTGTCGGCGATCACCGAGCCCAGCGCCAGGCCCAGCCGGCCGCGGTGGTCGTCCGCCAGCCGGCCGTGGCTTTTGACCACCATGATGTTGAGGCGGTAGTGGGGGTTGTCGAGCAGGCGCGCGTCACGGCCGTCGAGCAGGTCGTCGAGCATGCGCCGGGAGCTGCGGCTGACCTCGGTGACGGTCACGCCCTTGTTGAAGTTTTGCTCGGTGTACAGGTGGCCGAGGCGGCGGATGCCTTCGGCGGCGTCCGGCAGGCAGGCGCTGGCGAAGCGCCAGGAACCCACCGACGCACCGATCAGCGAACGCTCCCGCGGCGCCGCCGGCAGCCATTCGCCGAACAGCGCCAGATCCAGCCCCTGAATCCCCAGCGCCTTCGGCCCGCCGGCGGCGCCGGGCAGGGTGCCGACATCGGCGGCGCTCAGGCCCCGGGCGCGGATGCGCGCCATGGCCCGGGGGCCGGCCTTGAGGGTGAGGGCGGGGAACTTGATGTGGATGGCGGTCATGTCGGCCTCGGTCGATGGCGAGCGGGGGATTATAGCCATCACGGTTCAATGTGGGAGCCACTGTCTGGCGGTGCCTGGGCTGATGTCATCGCCAGCAGGCTGGCTCCCACAAGGTTTTGCGGTGTGCAGGTATTTGTGGCCACCCGGGATTTTCTGTGGGAGCCAGCCTGCTGGCGATGGCGGTGGTTGAACCATCACAGGAGAGGGTGTCGGGCAGGGCAATGATGGCCATTCAGTTTCAATTAAGTTCACCCCGCTAAGGTGACGCCCCGCAGCACATAAAAATACGGAGACACCCCATGAAAACCCTGACTGCCCTGTCCATCGCCTCGATCATCGGCCTGACCGCGAGCCTCGCCCACGCCCGCGACCTGGGCCCCGATGAGGCCCTGCGCCTGCGCGACGCTGGTACTATCCAGTCTTTCGAGAAGCTCAATGCCGCAGCGCTGGCCAAACACCCAGGTTCGACGGTCACCGACACCGAGCTGGAAGAGAAGTACGGCAAGTACCTCTACCAGATCGAACTGCGCGATCCGCAGGGCCAGGCGTGGGACATGGAACTGGACGCGGTCAGCGGGCAAGTGCTCAAGGACCATCAGGACACGTAATGAAGCCGTATTTTCTGTATCCGCGCGTCGGGAGCCGTCTGGCCCTGGCGCTGTTGGCGTTCTGCTCGCTGGCGGCGGCCCGCGACCTGGGTCCCGACGAGGCCCTGCGCCTGCGCCAGCAGGGCGTGATCCTGCCGCTGGAGCAGGTGCTGCAACAGGCGCTGGACCGGTATCCCGGCGCCAAACTGCTGGAAGTCGAGCTGGAAGAGAAGCACGACGTCTATGTTTATGAAGTCGAGCTGCTGACGGTCGAAGGGGTGGCCCGCGAGCTGCACCTCAAGGCCGATACCGGGCAGCTGATCAAAGACAAGGAAGATTGACCGATGCGTCTGCTATTGGTGGAAGACCACGTTCCGTTGGCCGATGAACTGCTCGCCGGCCTGCAGCGCCAGGGCTATGCGGTCGATTGGCTGGCGGACGGGCGCGATGCGGTCTATCAGGGCGGCAGCGAGCCCTACGACCTGATCGTCCTCGACCTCGGCCTGCCCGGCGTGCCGGGGCTGGAGGTGCTGGCGCAGTGGCGGGCCGGCGGGCTGGCCGTGCCGGTGCTGATCCTCACCGCCCGGGATTCCTGGGCCGAGCGCATCGAGGGCCTGAAGGCCGGGGCCGACGATTACCTGACCAAACCGTTCCACCCGGAAGAACTGTTCCTGCGCATCCAGTCGCTGCTGCGCCGTTCCAAGGGCCAGGCCAACCAGCCGACCCTCAAGGCCGCCGGCCTTCACCTGGACGAAGGTCGACAATGCGTCACCCGCGACGGCGCCGACATCCAGCTGACCGCCGCCGAATTCCGCCTGCTGCGCTATTTCATGCTCCATCCGCAGCAGATCCTGTCCAAGAGCCACCTTGCCGAACACCTCTACGACGGCGAGACCGAGCGCGACTCCAACGTGCTGGAAGTCCACGTCAACCACTTGCGGCGCAAGCTCGGCAAGAGCGTGATCGAAACCCGCCGCGGCCAGGGTTACCTGTTCGGCGGGCAGGCTTCGTGAGGTCGATCCAGCGGCGCCTGAGCCTGGGCCTGATCAGCGTGATGGTGATCGTCGGCCTGGTGCTGGCGCAGGTCAGCCTGTGGCTGTTCGAAGTGGGCCTGCAGCGTTACCTCGAAGCCGGCCTGCGCAACGACAGCGAAAGCCTGCTGGTGGCGCTGGTGCGCGGCCCGCAGGGCTTGCAGCTGGATGAGCGGCACCTGTCGCCGGCCTATCAGCGGCCGTTTTCCGGGCATTACTTCCGCATCGACTTCGCCGACAGCCACTGGCGCTCGCGCTCGCTGTGGGACCAGGACCTGCCGCTGCTGGATCACCCCGGCCTGCACAGCAACCTGCAATTGGGCCCAGGCGGCCAGCAGTTGCTGGTGCTGCGCTCGGATTACCGGCGTCTGGGCCAGTCGATTTCCATCAGCGTCGCCCAGGACTACACCCCGGTGCGCGAGAGCTTCCGGCGCATGCGTCAGGTCGGACTCGGGCTCGGGCTGGCCGGGCTGCTGCTGATCCTGTTGCTGCAACGGCTCACCGTGCGCCGGGCCCTGCGCCCGCTGGAAACGGCACGGGAACAGATCGCCCAGTTGCAGCAGGGCCAGCGCTCGCAGCTCGACGAGCAGGTGCCGACCGAGCTGGAACCGCTGGTGGCGCAGATCAACCATTTGCTGGCCCACACCGAAGACAGCCTCAAGCGTTCGCGCAACGCCCTGGGCAACCTTGGCCATGCGCTGAAGACGCCGCTGGCGGTGCTGCTGAGCCTGGCGTCGAGCGAACGGCTCGACGGGGATCCGCAGTTGCGCAAGATGCTCACCGAGCAACTGGAACAGGTGCAGCAGCGGCTCAACCGCGAGCTGAACCGCGCGCGGCTTTCCGGCGATGCGCTGCCGGGGGCGCTGTTCGATTGCAATGCGGAACTGCCGGGCCTGCTGGCGACGCTGAACATGATCCACGGCGAACACCTGGCGTTGAGCTTCACGGCGCCTGCGGGCCTGCAACTGCCGTGGGACCGGGAAGATTTGCTGGAACTGCTCGGCAACCTGCTGGACAACGCCTGCAAATGGGCCGACGCCGAGGTGCGCCTGAGTGTGGTCGAGGCGGCGGGTGGTTTTGTGCTGAACGTCGAGGACGACGGCCCGGGGATCCCCGAGGCCCAGCGCGATCAGGTGTTCAGCCGCGGCACCCGGCTGGATGAACAGACCGATGGCCATGGCCTGGGGCTGGGGATCGTGCGGGACATCGTCGAGGCCTGGGGCGGGACGCTGGCGCTGCGCGAGAGCGAGTGGGGCGGGTTGAGCGTGGTGATCGAACTGCCCAGGCGCTGAAGGCTGGCGGTTGCCCTACCGGCGCCATCGCCAGCAGGCTGGCTCCCACAGTGTTTTGCGGTGTGCACAGGTTTTTGCGAACACCCGGGATCCCTGTGGGAGCCAGCCTGCTGGCGATGGCGGCGTCACATTCAGCCTTGAGGTGACTGACCGGACGCCATCGCGAGCAGGCTCGCTCCTACAGGTTTTCCAATGGTAGGTCAGACGCGGAACTGATCCATCAGGCCCTGCTGCTGGTTCGCCAGGCTGTTGAGCGACTGGCTCACCCGTGCCGATTCGTTGGCCTGGCCGGACAGCGATTCGGTCACGTCGCGGATGGTCGCCACGTTGTTGTTGATCTCCTCGGCCACGGCGCTTTGCTCTTCCGCCGCGCTGGCGATCTGCAGGTTCATGTCGCTGATCACCGTCACCGCGTCGCCGATCTGGCGCAGCGCCGTCACGGCCTGGCCGACCTGTTCCACGCTGCCCTGGGCCTGGCGGTGGCTGTTGCCCATCGAGCCGACCACGTCCTGGGTGCCGCTCTGCAACTGCTCGATCACCTGACGGGTCTCTTCCACCGATTCCTGGGTGCGGCGGGCGAGGTTGCGCACTTCATCGGCGACCACCGCGAAGCCACGTCCGGCCTCACCGGCGCGGGCCGCTTCGATGGCGGCGTTGAGCGCCAGCAGGTTGGTCTGCTCGGCGATGGCGCGGATGGTCTCCAGCACGGTGCCGATCTTCTCGCTGTTGGCGGCCAGGCCTTCGACCTGCGCCATCGCCGCGCTCATGTCGGCGGCCAGGGTGTCGATGCTGGCGGTGGTGCGGTCGATCACGGTCAGGCCCTGGCGGGTGGCGCGGTCGGCGTCCTTGGCCGCTTCGGCGGCTTGCGCTGCGCTGCGGGCGACGTCCTGGGCGGTGGCGCTCATCTCGTGGGATGCGGTGGCGACCTGATCCACCTGGCGGTACTGCTGCTCCATGCCGGCGCTGGTCTGGGTGGCGATGGCCGAGGACTGGTCGGCGGTGTTGCGCGCATCCTGCACCGAACGCTTCACCTGGGCGATGATCGGCTGCAGCTTGTCGAGGAAGCGGTTGAACCAGCCGGCCAACTGGCCCAGCTCATCGTTCTTGTCGTAGGCCAGGCGCCGGGTCAGGTCGCCTTCGCCGCTGGCGATGTCTTCGAGCATGCGCGCCACGCCGAGGATCGGCTTGGTCACGCTGCGCGCCATCAGCCACACCAGCAGCAGGCCGAGCAGGGCGGCGAGGGCGCCGAGGCTCAGTTCGATCAGCGTGCCGGAGGTATTGCTGGCGTCGAGTTGCTGTTTGAGGGCCTCGGCCCGGCTGACCAGTACCTTTTCCGGCACATCGAGCAGCACGCCCCACGACGGCCCGCCGGGGATCGGCTGGAACGGCGACAGCACCTTCAGTTGCTGATTGCTGTGCAGGCTGCTCACGGTCTTGCTGGAGGCGAGCAGGCCCAGCAGTTCGGCGCCGCTGGCCTTGTCCACGGCGTCGAGGCGCTGGCTGAGCTTGCCGGCGTCCGGGCTGTGGCCGGCGAGCAGGCCGGCGGGGCTGATGATGCTCACGGCGGTCTGGCCGTCGTACAGCTTCTTGCTGGCGTTCTGGCTGATGGCCTGCAGGCTGTTGAGGTTGATGTCCACCGACAGCGAGGCGATGACTTTGCCGTTGACCGTCAGCGGGAACACGATGCTGGTCATCAGCACCTTCTGGCCGTCGATCACATAGAAGTAGGGTTCGATCACGCAGGGCTTGAGCGTGGTGCGCGGGCAGGTGAACCAGGCGTTGGCGGCCTGGCCGCTGGGGCCGGTGCTGGTGTCGGCCATGTCGCTCTCAGGCAGCGCCATGGAGGTGACCTTGCCCGGCGTCGGCTGCGACCAGTACAGGGCGAAGCGGCCCTTGTCGTTGCTGCCCAGCTCCGCCTGGCCGGCGAACAGTTCGTCCTTGCCGTCCAGGGCGTTGGCCTCGAACACCAGCGACAGGCCGAGCAGCTCAGGGTTGGCCTGCAAGGCCGACTTGACCTGACGGGTCATGTCTTCGCGCAGGTCGAAGGCATCCAGGAAGCGCTTTTCGGCCTGTTCGCGCAGGAACAGCACCTGACGCGAAAAGCCGTGGCCGTACTGATAGGCGTCCATGAACTGCTGGCGAATGAACGCGGCCTGCACTTCGCCCTGGGATTCGATGCGGGCCTGGGCCGATTCGGTGAGCATTTCCATGCTCGACGCCTTCACCAGCTCGGAACTGTGCTCCATGCGGTACAGCGAAAGACCTACCAACAGGGTCACGATACCGGCCAGGCAGAGCCCGGCGAGCAGGGTGATTTTCCATTGGATGGAAAGTTGTCTGAGCGACATGGAGACGTCCTTATTCGATATTTATCTGAGACTTTGCACTGTAACGGCAGCGCGGCGGATTTCTTTATGGCACCAATGCAATAGGGCCGATTGCCGCATCCGGCGGCAGTGCCAAGTGTGTCCTGTGGCGAGGGAGCTTGCTCCCGCTCGACTGCGCAGCAGGCGCAATCCGGGCCGTCTTCACGGCGGGAGCAAGTTCCCTCGCCGCAGGGATTCATTGGTTGTTACAGGACAATGCAGCCCCTCGCTTTGACACTGCGGCCACTCTGCGGCACAGTGCGCGCCCTTCTAACAAGACCCTCGATCCAAATCCGCTGGCGGCCTCCGGGCGTTGCCGGGCGGACTCATCCTGTCTGGCGGTGAAACGCTTCCATCGCCGTGTTTTTGAGGTAGTGAAATGAATGCAGTGATTGCTGCGGTCGGCGTCATGCTGATCCTCAGCCTGTCCCGTGTGCACGTGGTGATCGCGTTGATCGTCGGTGCGCTGGTCGGTGGCCTGACCGGCGGCCTGGGCATCGACGCCACGCTCAAGGCGTTCAACAGCGGCCTGGGCGGCGGGGCGACGGTGGCGTTGTCCTACGCGCTGCTCGGCGCGTTCGCGGTGGCCATCGCCAAGTCCGGCCTGGCCCATGCGCTGGCCGACAAGGCCCTGGCCATGGTCGACCGCCAGCACGCCACCGGCGGCGGCAGCGTCAAGTGGCTGCTGATCGGCCTGCTGTGGGTGGTGGCGATCGCGTCGCAGAACATCCTGCCGATCCACATCGCGTTCATTCCGCTGCTGGTGCCGCCGCTGCTATATGTGCTGACCAAGCTGCAACTGGACCGGCGCCTGATCGCCTGCGTGATGACCTTCGGCCTGATCACCCCGTACATGGTGTTCCCGGTCGGGTTCGGCAACATCTTCCTCAATCAGATCCTGCTGGCCAACGTCAGCAAGGCCGGGGTGGACATCAGCCAGGTCAACGTCATGCACGCGATGGCCATTCCGGCGGCGGGCATGGTGTTCGGCCTGCTGCTGGCGGTGTTCTTCAGCTACCGCAAGAAGCGGGTCTACGACCTGGAGAAGATCGAGCAGGTGGAGCAGGTCAGCGTCGCCTATAACCCGATGACCCTCGGGATCGCCTTTTTGGCCATCGCGGCGGCGTTCATGATTCAGTTGCTGCTGGACTCGATGATTATCGGGGCGCTGGCCGGTTTCCTGATCTTCTCCGCTTCGGGCATCGTGAAGTGGCGCGAGACCGACGGCCTGTTCACCGAAGGCATGAAGATGATGGCGATGATCGGCTTCATCATGATCTCGGCCTCGGGCTTCGCCGAGGTGCTGAAGGCCACGGGCGAGGTGCGCACCCTGGTGGAAAGCGCCGCCGCGTGGATCGACCACAGCCAGGCCATCGGCGCGCTGCTGATGCTGCTGGTGGGGCTGATGGTGACCATCGGCATCGGCTCGTCGTTCTCCACGGTGCCGATCCTGGCGGCGATCTTCGTGCCGCTGTGCGTGCAGCTGGGCTTCAGCCCGATGGCGATCGTCTGCATCGTCGGCACCGCCGGCGCCCTGGGCGACACCGGCTCGCCGGCCTCGGACTCGACCCTGGGCCCGACCTCCGGCCTGAACATCGACGGCCAGCACCACCACATCTGGGACACCGTGGTGCCGACCTTCCTGCACTACAACCTGCCGCTGCTGGCGGCCGGGTGGCTGGCCGCGATGGTGCTCTGACCTTCTGCGCTCGCCAGCAGGCTGGCTCCCACAACAGCACGGGTGGGAGCCGTTGGCTCAACTTTTGGTCCGGCAGGCCGTTAACGCCTTTATCCACGCCAATAAAACCAAAAGAGTGAGCCCCCCATGCGCCTGAGTCTCAAGGCTAAAGTCCTGTCCCTTGCCGTCCTTCCGGTCTTGCTCTTTGCGCTGGTGATCAGCCTGACCGTGCTGTTCGTCCTTCAGGAGCAGGCGCACAAGGAAGTCGAACAGACCCGCGAGCGCCTGCTCGGCGAGGCCAAGGCCACCCTGCAAAGCTACGTCGCCGTGGCCATGACCGCGATCAAGCCGCTGTACGACGCCGCCGCGCCCGGCGACACCGCTGCGCGGGCTGAGGTGATCAAGCTGCTTTCTAGCATCAAGTACGGCAAGGACGGCTACTTCTTCGGCTACGACTCCGAGACCGTCCGCCTGTTCAAGGCCAACGACCCCGACGGCGTCGGCAAGAGCTTCAAGGACAACCGTGACCCGAACGGCGTCTACGTCAACCGCGACCTGGTGAAGGTGGCGAAGGACGGCACCCATTACCTGCAATACAGTTCGCCGCTGCCGGGCAACGCCCAGGTGCTGGTGCCCAAGCTCGGCTACACCGAATACCTGCCCAAGTGGGACATGGCGGTCGGCACCTCGGTGAACCTGGACGGCATCGAAGCGCAGGTGGCCGCGGTCGAGGCCAAGGTGCAGGAACGCATGCAGGGCGTGGTGCTGAGCATCGTCGGTGTGGCTGTGGTGGTGCTGCTGGTGATCGCGGCGGCGGGCATGCTGCTGGCCAACACCATCCTGCGTCCGCTGAACCTGATGAAAGCCAACCTGGACGACATCGCGGCGGGCGAGGGCGACCTGACCCGGCGCCTGGCCATCACCAGCCAGGACGAACTCGGCGAGCTGGCCGGCTCGTTCAACCGCTTCGTCGACAAGATCCACGGCCTGGTGCGGCAGATCACCGAGATGACCACCCAGCTCACCGGCCTGGTGACCCAGGTGTCGGACCAGGCGCACCGGTCCGATCAGGCCATGGAGCGCCAGCGCCACGAGACCGATCAGGTCGCCACGGCGATCAACGAAATGTCCGCCGCCGCCCAGGAAGTGGCCAAGAGCGCCCAGAACGCCGCCGTCGCCGCCCGTCAGACCGATGAAGAAGGTCAGGCCGCCAAGCGGGTCGTGGCCGGCAGCATCCAGCAGATTCATGCGTTGGTGGACGACATCCGCCACAGCGGCGTCTCCCTCGACAGCCTGCAGCAGGACGTGTCGTCGATCGTCGGCGTGCTGGGGGTGATCCGTTCCATCGCCGAGCAGACCAACCTGCTGGCGCTCAACGCCGCCATCGAGGCGGCGCGGGCCGGGGAGGCCGGGCGCGGTTTTGCGGTGGTGGCGGACGAAGTGCGGGCGCTGGCCAGCCGCACGCAGATCAGCACCCAGGAAATCCAGGGCATGATCGACCGCCTGCAGGCCGGCACCCAATCGGCGGTCGAGGCCATGCGCCGCTCCAGCGAGGCCGGCGACGGCACGTCGGCCCAGGCCAACCAGGCCGGCGCATCGTTGGATGCGATGGCGGAGCTGATCGCGACCATCAACTCGATGAACGCCCAGATCGCCAGCGCCGCCGAAGAGCAGACCGCCGTGGCCGAAGAGATCAACCGCAGCGTGCACCAGATCGCGGTGGCCGTGGACAGTGTGGCGGACGAGACGCAGCTCGGCGCCCAGACCTCGCGCAGCCTGGCCGACCTCGGTCAGCGCCTGGGCCGGCTGGTGGGGCAGTTCCGCATCTGAGGCCCTGCCATTTGGCGCCCTGACGGGCGCCATCGCCAGCCGGTTGGCTCCCGCCGGGTTCGGCGCGCGCGCACGTGCTGCGAAAGGCCGGACATCCGCGGCAGCTTCTACACTGGTGGTACGGCTTGACCTCCAAGCCCCAGACAACCACCGCGAAAGGAGTCTGATCCATGGCCGACAAAATCTGCGATTGCCCCAAATGCAACTGCAAGCTCGGTGAGCACCCCGTCGTGCGTCACGGCAAGCACTATTGCTGCGAAGCCTGCGCCAAGCACCATGAGCACGGTGAGGAATGTTCAAGCCAGGGCTGCAAGTGCGCCCACTGACCTGCCGCTGGAGGCGTGGGGCCTAATCGGGCTCCACTTCCAGTTTCAGGCACGCGCCGTCCAGTTGTTCGATGTGCAGGACGGCGCCTTGCAGCCGCCGCCCCTCGACCCGCACGTCCACCGTTCTGGCCCGTTCGAGGCCTTCCGGCAACGGGGCGCGCACGCACAGGGCGAAGCGGTAGGGGTCGCCCGGGACAGGCTCCAGCCCTACCTGGCACTCGACGCTTTGGGTGATGCGGCCGGACGGGGTGTCCAGGCCATAGTCGAGCCGTGCCGGGCTGCTGATCGAAGACATGGCGCCAATCCCTCCCAAAACCTGTCGGTGACCGGACAAGCTTAGCCCGCCGGTCGCCAGGTGACATTCTCCACGCCGAACTTCTCCGCCGCCGGCCGGCTGGTCTTTTGCACCTTTTCCCGGCCGAAACGCGGGATCCGCCCGACGCCGGCGTCGCAGCTCGCCCAGTGCCACGCTTCGACGGTGTCCATCTTTTCCGAGCGGATGATGAACGACTTCGGTGCGCCGTGAAGGGTGTATTCGATGACAAACAGTTTTGCGTTGTTCATAGAGCCCCGGTTCCTCCCTGTTGTTATAGAGGGATCGCGGCGGGCCGGGAAAATTCATTCGGATTGTCCGGCGGCGCGTTGGCGGGCGGATCGGCGACTGGTTACCATGGCGCTTCCCTCAAACCGATGAACCCCTGCCATGGCCCTTGCCGCGCCTCCCGACCTGAGCGATACCGACGTGCCGGTGCAGCCGCTGGCGCGCACCTACCCGCGCGGCCTGTTCATCGAGCCCCATGAGCATGTCTGGGGCCAGTTGCTGTATGCGATGAGCGGGGTGATGTGGGTCGAGACGCCCCACGAGGCGCTGGTCGTCCCGCCGCAGCGGGCGGTCTGGCTGCCGCCGGGCGTGCCCCACGGGATCCGCGTGGTGTCGGACCTGCAGATGCGCAACATCTACCTGCGCCCGGCGCTGGCCGCGACGCTCGACGCCACGGTGCAGGTGATCGAGGTCGGCGGCCTGCTGCGCGAGCTGATCGTCGGGCTGGTGGAGGAGGGCGACAGCGGCGATCCGGCCTATTACGACGCGCTGGTCGGCCTGGCCCTGCTGGAGCTCAAGCGTGCCCGGCGCTCGCAGCTGAAAATCCCGCTGCCGGACGATTCCGACCGGCGCCTGATGAACCTGTGCCAGGCGGTCATGGCCGCGCCGTCGCTGGACATTCCGTTCGAGCGGCACGCGGAGAACGCCGGGGCCAGCGTGCGCACCCTGGCGCGGCTGTTCAAGGACGGCCTGGGCATGGGCTTCGCCGAGTGGCGCCGGCAGGTGCAACTGGCGACCGCGGCGGCGGAACTGATCCAGGGCGTGCCGGTCAGCGCCATCGCCCGGGAGCTGGGCTATTCGCCGAGCAGCTTCAGCGACATGTTCCGCCGCGAGCTGGGCGTGGCGCCTTCGCAGTATGGCGCAGGCACGGGCTCCGGTTGATCGCGATCCCTTGTGGGAGCGAGCCTGCTCGCGATGGCGGTGTGTCAGTCGAAGCCTGTGTCGGATGTTCCGACGCGATCGCGAGCAGGCTCGCTCCCACAGTGGTCGTGCCGGATCCGCAACCTTTGAGCGAAAGCGAATAGGCGGCTGGCGATGGCGCCATTCGGGGCGTCGAAGGATTGGCCGAAATTCGGAAGTCCTTGGCCGATACCTCGGCGCGCCGTTCCCTAGACTCTGCCCATTCCCTTTCTCAGGCGGAGCTGTCCCATGAATTACCTGATTTCCCTGGCCGTCGGCCTGGGCGTCGGCGTGCTCTACGGCGCGCTGGACGTTCGCTCTCCCGCGCCGCCGGCCATCGCGCTGGTCGGCCTGCTCGGCATGCTGGCCGGAGAACAGCTGTGGCCGATGGGCCGGCAACTGGTGGCCGGCTGGCTGTCCTGAATCCCTTCCTTTTCCATTCGGTGGATGTACCCATGAAAGCATTGCAGTTCGATCAAACGGGCGATTTGTCTTCCCTGCGCTTCGTCGAGGTGCCGACCCCGGCGCCCGGCGCCGATGAGGTGCTGGTGCAGATCAAGGCGGCGGGCCTGAACCCCAGCGACGTGAAAAACGTGCTCGGGCGTTTTCCCTACACCACGCTGCCGCGCATTCCCGGCCGGGATTTCGCCGGGGTCGTGGTCGAAGGGCCGTCGGCGCTGATCGGCCGGGAAGTCTGGGGCACGGGCCGCGAACTGGGCTTCTTCGCCGACGGCTCCCATGCGCAATTCGTCAAGCTGCCGGCCAACGGCGTGGCGCATAAGCCTTCGCACCTGAGCTTCACCCAGGCCGCCAGCCTTGGCGTGCCGTACACCACGGCATGGGACGCATTGGAGCGCAGCCTGGTGAGCGCCGAAACGCGCCTGCTGGTGATCGGCGGCGGGGCAGTGGCCACGGCGGCGCTGGCCCTGGCCAAGGTGCGCGGTGCCCAGGTGCTGGCGGCGGCGCGCCGGCCCGAGCAGGTCGAGGCCTTGCAGGCCCAGGGCTACCGCACGATCCGGCTGGACACGCCGGAAGAACTGGGGGCGCAGGTCGACGCGGTGTACCGCGGCGGCGCCGATGTGATCTTCGACACCACCGGCTTCTGGCTGCCGGCCTCCGTGGCTGCGTTGGCGACGTTCGGGCGGATCGCGATCATCGCCGCGCCGGTGGACGGGCATGTGCAGCTGCCGGCGCTGGCCTTGTACCGCAAGGGCGGTTCGGTGGTCGGGATCAACTCGCTGCTGTACGGCGTGCAGGCGTGCGCGGCGATGCTGGAGCAGTTCGGCCGGTACTTCGACGAAGGCCTGCTGCCGTTGCCGCAGGGGCTGGTTGAGGTGCCGCTGGCGCAAGGCCTGGCGAGTTATGCCGATGTGAATCAGGGCAGCGGTGACAAGGTCATCCTCATCCCCTGAGCGGTAGCCTCCGGGCCGGCGGGGCGCCCTTGGGCGGCGGGAGCAGGCATTGCAGATCCTCGGCAGAAATTGCCTGCGTGCCGGCCACCCGGTAAAGTGCCGCTCCCCCCGTTCTGCCTGAGGTCGCACCATGAGCCAGCCCATTGATATTGCCGTGATCGGCGCCACCGGCACCGTCGGCGAAACCCTTGTGCAGATTCTCGAGGAGCGCGACTTCCCGGTCGGCAACCTGCACCTGCTGGCCAGCAGCGAATCGGCCGGCAGTTCGGTGCCTTTTCGCGGCAAGAACGTGCGGGTGCGGGAAGTCGACGCGTTCGACTTCGGCAAGGTCAAGCTGGCGTTCTTCGCCGCAGGACCCGCCGTCACCCTGAGCTTCGCCGACCGCGCCCATGCCGCCGGCTGCTCGCTGATCGACCTGTCCGGTGCCTTGCCCGCCGACCGCGCGCCGCAAGTGGTGCCGGAAGCCAACGCCAGCGTGCTGGACGGCCTGAAGGCGCCGTTCCAGGTCGGCAGCCCGAGCCCGTCGGCCACGACGCTGGCGGTGGCGCTGGCGCCGTTGCGGGGGCTGCTCGAACTGCAGTCCGTGCACGTCACCGCCAGCCTGGCGGTATCCGCCCTGGGGCGCGAAGCCGTCACCGAACTGGCGCGCCAGACCGCCGAGCTCCTGAACATGCGTCCTCTGGAGCCGTCCTTCTTTGACCGTCAGATCGCCTTCAACCTGCTGGCCCAGGTCGGCACGCCTGACGCCGACGGTCACACTTCGCTGGAAAAACGCCTGGTGCGCGAGCTGCGTCAGGTGCTGGCCAGCCCTTCCTTGAAGATTTCCGCGACTTGCATTCAAGCCCCGGTGTTTTTTGGCGATAGCTTTAGCGTGACCTTGCGGTCAGCGGGCGCGGTCGACCTGGAAAAGGTCAACGCCGCGCTCGAGGATGCGCCGGGCATCGAGCGGGTCGAAGCCGGCGATTATCCGACGGCGGTCGGTGACGCGGTGGGGCAGGACGTGGTCTATGTCGGGCGGGTGCGCGGCGGTGTCGACGAGCCGGCGGAACTAAATCTGTGGCTGACGTCAGATAACGTGCGCAAAGGCGCGGCCCTCAACGCGGTGCAGGTCGCCGAATTGTTGATAAAAGGCCTGCTGTAAAAGATACTTGGCAACAATTTGTCGACTGATTCTAGCCGGGCGCTATGCTTGGCCGGAGCGCTTGGCATCGAGTCACTCTCCGGGACTTTCCGGGGCATCAAAGAAATGATCGCGCGCGGCCTGCTGTCGTCGTCGCGCGCAATGCCTTGCGGCAGCGGTATTCAAGACTTCTCGCTGGCCGAGGAATGTTCATACAAAGGAAGAGGCTATGGTTCAAGTTCGCAAACTGGTGTTAGCAATAGCGGCCGCCTCGGCGCTGTCATCCGGTATGGCGCATGCCCTCGGGCTCGGGGAGCTGACCCTGAAGTCGACCCTGAACCAGCCGCTGGTGGCGGAGATCGAGCTGCTCGACGTCAAGGATCTCACCGCTGCCGAAGTGGTGCCGAGCCTGGCCTCGCCCGAAGACTTCGCCAAGGCCGGCGTCGACCGCCAGGCCTTCCTCAATGACCTGACGTTCACCCCGGTGCTCAACGCCAGCGGCAAAAGCGTGCTGCGCGTGACCTCGAGCAAGCCGCTGTCCGAACCGATGGTGAAATTCCTGGTGCAGGTGATGTGGCCCAACGGCCGTCTGCTGCGCGACTACAGCGTGCTGCTGGATCCGTCGAAGTTCTCGCCGCAGACCGCCGACGCCGCCCAACAGGCCCCGGCGCAGACCATCACGGCACCGACCACCGGCGCCACCCATCCGGCGCAGTACACCACCACGCCGCGCGACACCCTGTGGGAAATCGCGGCCAAGGCGCGCAACGGCGGGTCGGTGCAGCAGACCATGCTGGCGATCCAGGCGCTCAACCCGGATGCCTTCATCGACGGCAACATCAACCGGCTGAAGACCGGCCAGGTGCTGCGCCTGCCGGACTCGGTGCAAAGCACGGCGTTGCCGCAATCCAAAGCGATCGCTGAAGTCGCGGCGCAGAACACCGCCTGGCGCCAGGGCCGCCGTTACATGGCCAAGCCGGGCACCGGCCAGCAGCAGTTGGACGCGACCAAGCGTGGCCGCAGCAATGCCGGCGCCGCGCAGAACACCAAGGACAACCTGAGCCTGGTCTCCGCCGAAAGCGGCAAGGCCCGCGGCAAAGGGCCGGCCGGCGACGCCAAGGCCCTGAGCAACAAGCTGGCGGTCACCCAGGAAAGCCTCGATACGACCCGTCGCGACAATGCCGAGCTGAAAAGCCGCATGGCCGACCTGCAGAGCCAGCTGGACAAGCTGCAGCGCCTGATCGAGCTGAAGAACAATCAACTGGCCAAGATGCAGGCCGAAGGGGCTGCGCCGGCCGCTGCACCAGAGGCGGCACCAGTGCCGGCTCCGGTGCCGGCCATCACCGCCGAGCTGGCGGCCACGCCGCCGGTCGCGCCGGCGCAAACGGCCCCGGCCGCTCCGGCGCCTGAGGCGGCTGCGCCTGCGCCGGCGGAGCCTGTGGTCGAGCCTAAACCGGCCGTCGACGACGACAAGACCTTCAACGAACTGCTGACCAACCCGGTCCTGCTGGGTCTGGCCGGCGGTGGTGCGATCGTCCTGTTGCTTCTGCTGTTGCTGCTGGCCCGCCGTCGCAAGGCCCAGCAGGAGGCCGAGAAGCACCTGCGCATGGCCCGTGCGCTGGAGGAGCAATCCTTCTCGCCTGAGCTCGATCTGCCGGAAAGCAGCTTCGAAGGCCTGGAAACGCCGGCGGCGAGCGTCAAGCTGAACCCGGCTCCAGCTCCTGCGCCTGCGCCAGTATCTGAGCCCGTGGTCGTGGCGCAGCCAATCGCCGCGCCGCTGGTCGCTCCGGCGGCAGAGCGTTCCGACGATGTGCTGGACAAGGCCCAGTCGCACATCGACGGCGGCCGCCTGAACCAGGCCGCCGCATTGCTGGAGGAGGGCGTCAGCCTGGAGCCGCAGCGCAGCGATCTGCGCCTGAAACTGATGGAGGTCTATGGCCGCCAGGGCGACCGCGACATGTTCGTCGGCCAGGAACGCCAACTGGTCGCCAACGGCGAGAACTTCGCCAAGGTCGAAGAACTGAAGAAACGCTTCCCGGCCATGGCGGTCGTTGCCGCCACCGGGCTGGCCGCTGCGGCCATGGCCGCCGAGCTGGATGCCGAATACGTCAAGGAGCTGCTGCTCGACGAGCCGCAGGCCCCGGCCGAAACCGACAACGAGCTGGACAGCGCCTTCGACCTGAGCCTCGACGATCTGGACAACATCACGCCGGTGGAACCTGCGGCGGCAGTCGAACCAGCCCCGGTCGTCGAGCCCGAGGCGCCGGTCGAGCTGGAAGAGTTCCCTGCCGATGACGACCTGAGCTTCGCGTCCGTGCTGCAGCAGCAGGCCGAGATCAAGGAGAACCTCGACGACCTGCCGGAGTTCGACCTGGATCTGGACCTGGGCGCCGAACCGTCGCCGGCCACGCTGGCCGAGGACGATTTCCTGCTGGATCTGGATGACGGCATGAAAGGTCTGGATGACGACATGAAGGATCTGCCGCCGGTCGAAGCGCCGGCCGTGGCCCAGGCGCCGATCGACGAGCTGGATCTGCCGGCGGATTTCGATCTGTCCCTGGCGGACGAAATGGACGCGAGCCCGGCCGAACCGGATGCGTTCTCCGCCGAGCTGGACGACGTCAACGCGGAGCTGGATCGCCTGTCCCAGAGCCTCGGCGAGCCGAGCTTCACCGAGGCTGACGCGGCCATGGGCGGCGACCTCGGGGATCTTGGCGAGGATGACTTCGACTTCCTCTCCGGCACCGACGAGGCCGCCACCAAGCTCGACCTGGCCCAGGCCTACATCGACATGGGCGACAACGACGGCGCGCGCGACATCCTCAACGAAGTGCTCAGCGAGGGTGACGACAAGCAGAAGAACGAGGCCCGGGAGATGCTTTCGCATCTGGCCTGATCCGGCGTTCGGCGGTAATGAGAACGGCAGCCCATCGGGCTGCCGTTTTTTTTCGCTTTGGATCGGTAAGCCCTCTTTTGTGCTCAGGCATGAGGGGAGCGTGCAGATAAAACTGTGGGAGCCAGCCTGCTGGCGATGACGGCGGCACATCCGGCATCGATGTGCCTGGCAGGCCGCCATCGCCAGCGGGCTGGCTCCCACAGGTAATCGGTGCTGCCGGTGAAGCTGTGGGCCGGCCGCACCCGCTGGAGAACTTTCTGGCATCCCCCATCCGTGGCCTTATAATGCCCGCCTTTGTGGATCTGCAGGCTGTCCCGCTTTGGCAAACATAGATAACCCCGCCGCCGAAATGGCCCCCGAAGGCTTTTTCCGCATCGCCCTGGGCGTTGAGTACAAAGGTTCGCGCTACCGTGGCTGGCAGCGTCAGGCCACCGGCGTGCCTTCCGTGCAGGAAGAGCTGGAGAAGGCCCTGTCGCGGGTCGCCGACTCCCCGGTGGCGATCCAGTGCGCCGGCCGCACCGACGCCGGGGTGCATGCCTGCGGGCAGGTGGTGCACTTCGACACGCAGGCCGTGCGTTCGCTGAAGGCCTGGGTCATGGGCGCCAACATCAATCTGCCCCACGACATCAGCGTCAGTTGGGCCCAGGTGATGCCGGCGCACTTCCATGCGCGTTTCAAGGCCATCGCCCGGCGTTACCGGTACGTGATCTACAACGACCAGATCCGTCCGGCGCACCTCAATGAGGAAATCACCTGGAACCACCGTCCGCTGGATGTCGAGCGCATGGCGCAGGCCGCGCAGTACCTGGTCGGCACCCACGATTTCAGCGCGTTCCGCGCCGGCCAGTGCCAGGCCAAGTCGCCGATCAAGAAGCTCCACCACCTGCGCGTGACCCGCCACGGCAAGATGATCGTGATCGACATCCGCGCCAGCGCGTTCCTGCACCACATGGTGCGCAACATCGCCGGGGTGCTGATGACCATCGGTGCCGGCGAGCGTCCCGTGGAGTGGATGAAAGAAGTGCTGCAAAGCCGTGAGCGGCGCTCCGGCGGGGTGACGGCGCATCCGTTCGGGCTCTACCTGGTGCAGGTCGAGTACCACGACGAGTTCCCGCTGCCCGAGCGTTTCATCGGGCCGCATTTCCTCACCGGATTCACTGAACTGGACGGCTGACGCCCTCGAATGCATTTGCTACCATCCGGGACTTTCTCGGATTTGCCTTGGGGTTTTATCGACATGTCAGCCGTTCGCAGCAAGATTTGCGGGATTACCCGCTTAGAGGATGCGCTGGCGGCCGTCGAGGCCGGGGCCGACGCCATCGGTTTCGTGTTTTACGCCAAGAGCCCGCGGGCGGTGACCGTGCAGCAGGCGCGGGCGATCATCCGGGCGTTGCCGCCGTTCGTGACCACGGTGGGCCTGTTCGTCAACGCCAGCCGTTGCGAGCTGGGGGAGATCCTCGACGCCGTGCCGCTGGACCTGCTGCAGTTCCATGGCGATGAGACCGCCGCCGACTGCGAAGGCTGGCACCGGCCGTACATCAAGGCGCTGCGGGTCAAGGCCGGCGACGACATCGCCGCCGCCTGCGATGCCTACCCGAGCGCCAGCGGCGTGCTGCTCGACACCTACGTCGAAGGCGTGCCGGGCGGAACCGGCGAGGCGTTCGACTGGTCTTTGATTCCGCAGGGTTTGAGCAAGCCGTTGATCCTCGCCGGCGGCCTGACGCCGGACAACGTCGCCGACGCCGTCGCCCGGGTGCGGCCGTATGCGGTCGACGTCAGCGGCGGGGTGGAGGCGAGCAAGGGCATCAAGGATCACGCGAAGATCCGGGCGTTCATCAACGCCGCACGCGGCAACGCAGCACCGATGTGACGGCTGGCAGACTGCCGCCGTCCATAACTGCACTTGCAACAAGCAGGCGCGGCTGAGGATGTTTGGATTGCGCGCAAGGTCGCTTCCCGCCGACCCGGCAGTCCACCGGTCATCGCCGCACACAATGAATTTAGCTGAAGGGCATACGCGGGGCCGCGAACCAGAGCGTTCGGGCCGCCGGTACTGGAGATAGAAAGCATGAGCAACTGGTTGGTAGACAAACTGATCCCTTCGATCATGCGTTCGGAGGTCAAGAAGAGCTCGGTGCCTGAAGGCCTGTGGCACAAGTGCCCGTCCTGCGAGGCGGTGCTGTACCGTCCTGAGCTGGAAAAGACCCTGGACGTTTGCCCCAAGTGCAACCACCACATGCGCATCGGCGCACGTGCGCGCATCGACATCTTCCTGGATGCCGAAGGCCGCAGCGAGCTGGGCGCCGACCTGGAACCGGTCGATCGCCTGAAGTTCCGCGACGGCAAGAAGTACAAGGATCGCCTGACCGCTGCGCAGAAGCAGACCGGTGAAAAGGACGCGCTGATCTCCATGAGCGGCACCCTGCTGGGCATGCCGGTGGTGGTGTCGGCGTTCGAATTCAGCTTCATGGGCGGCTCCATGGGCGCCATCGTCGGCGAACGCTTCGTGCGCGCCGCCAACTACGCCCTGGAAAACCGTTGCCCGATGATCTGCTTCGCCGCCTCCGGCGGTGCGCGGATGCAGGAAGCCCTGATCTCGCTGATGCAGATGGCCAAGACCTCGGCGGTGCTGGCGCGCCTGCGCGAAGAAGGCATTCCGTTCATCTCCGTGTTGACCGACCCTGTCTACGGCGGCGTTTCCGCCAGCCTGGCGATGCTCGGCGACGTGATAGTCGGCGAGCCGAAGGCCCTGATCGGCTTCGCAGGCCCGCGCGTGATCGAGCAGACCGTGCGTGAAAAACTGCCGGAAGGCTTCCAGCGCAGCGAGTTCCTGCTGGAGCACGGCGCCATCGACATGATCGTCGACCGCCGCGAACTGCGTCCGCGCCTGGGCAACCTGCTGGCGCAACTGACCGGCCAGCCGACGCCGACCTACGTGGCCGCTCCGGTCGAGCCGATCGTCGTTCCGCCGGTGCCTGCCAACGTATGACCGAGCGCACCCTTGGCGAGTGGCTCGCCTACCTTGAGCAGTTGCATCCCTCGGCCATCGATATGGGCCTTGAGCGTTCGCGACAGGTAGCGTCCCGCATGGGGCTGGGCCAGCCGGCGCCTCGGGTGATCACGGTCACCGGCACCAACGGCAAGGGATCGACCTGCGCATTCGTGGCTTCGTTGCTGCGGGCGCAGGGCCTGAGCGTCGGTGTCTACAATTCTCCGCACCTGCTGCGCTACAACGAGCGGGTGCAGCTCAACGGCGTCGAGGCCACCGATGCGCAGCTGTGCGAAGCCTTTGCGGCGGTCGAGGCAGGGCGCGGTGACATTTCCCTGACCTACTTCGAAATGGGCACCCTGGCGGCGTTCTGGCTGTTCCAGCGCGCAGGGCTCGATGCGGTGGTGCTGGAAGTCGGCCTGGGCGGGCGTCTGGACACGGTCAACGTGGTGGACGCCGATCTCGCGCTGGTCACCAGCATCGGCGTCGATCATGCCGACTACCTGGGCAATACCCGCGAATCCGTGGCCTTCGAAAAGGCCGGCATCTTCCGTGCCGGCAAGCCGGCGCTGTGCGGCGACCTGAATCCTCCGCAACCGTTGCTCGACAAGGCGCGTGAACTGGCGTGTCCGTTTTTCCTGCGCGGGCGCGATTTCGACCTCGGCGTGACCGAGCGGAATTGGCAATGGCGCGGCACGGATGCCCAAGGGCAGGCTGTCGAACTGCGCGACCTGCCGCTGCTCGACCTGCCGATGGAAAACGCCGCGCTGGCGCTGCAGGCCTATCTGGTGCTGGGGCTGCCGTGGGAGCGTGAGCGGATCGTCGGCGCGCTGCAGGCGACCCGCGTGGTCGGCCGTCTCGACCGGCGCTCGTTCGACTGGAACGGCAAGCGCCTGAATCTGTTGCTGGATGTGGGCCACAACCCGCATGCGGCGGAGTACCTGGCCCGGCGTCTGGCGGCGCGGCCCCCGACCGGCAGGCGCCTGGCGGTGTTCGGCCTGCTGGCGGACAAGGATCTGGATGGCGTCGTCGGCGAGTTGAATGCTAGTGTCCAGCACTGGGCCGTGGCGCCGCTGGATTCGGCGCGGGCCCGTCCGGTCGCCGAGCTACATGCGGCGTTGCAGGGCATCGGCGCGTCGGTCACGTCATACGACAGTGTGGCGGCCGCCCTGGAAGGGCAGTGCGCTGCGGCGACGGACGAAGACGAGATTCTGTTGTTCGGATCATTTTATTGTGTTGCCGAGGCCCTGGAATGGCTGGCCCGGCGCTCCACGGAGGAAGCGGCAGATGGCATTGCTGGATAAGGCGTACAAACAGCGCATGGTCGGCGCCCTGGTGCTGGTGGCGCTGGCGGTGATCTTTCTGCCGATGCTGTTTTCCCGTCAGGACGAGCAGCGTCAGGTGATCGTCGACGCCCCAGCCGCGCCGCAGGCGCCTGCCGTGGCGCAGGTGCAGATGGAGCCGGTGGCGGTGCCTGAGCCGCAAGCCTTGCCGCAGGAGCCGGTGCCGAGCGATGAAGACGTCGCCGAGCAAGCGGCGCCTGCAATGCCGATTGCGCCGGTTGCGCCTGCTCCTGCGCCGGCCGCGCCTGTCGCGGCGGCGAAGCCGGTGGCCCCTGCGCCTGCGCCGGTGGTGAAGCCTGCACCGGCCCCGGCCCAACCGATTGCCGCAGCGCCGGCCAAGCCGGACACCAGCGCAAGCCGCGTCGATGCGAACGGCTTGTCGGTGAGCTGGTCGGTGCAGCTGGCCAGCCTGTCGAGCCGCGCCAGTGCCGAAAGCCTGCAGAAAACCCTGCGCAGCCAGGGCTACAACGCCTACATCCGTTCCGCCGACGGCAAGAACCGCGTGTTTGTGGGGCCGCTGATCGAGCGTGCCGAGGCCGACCGCCTGCGGGATCTGCTCAGCCGCCAGCAGAACCTCAAGGGCTTCGTCGTGCGTTTCCAGCCTGAGCGCGGCTGAAAACTATCGTCCCGATTGAAACGCACTGACAATCGCAGCTTACCGACAGCCCTGGGCTCTGCTAAAATGCGCCGCCTTATCCGTCTGTAGGCTGCACTGTGCCATTTACCTGGGTTGACTGGGCGATCGTTGCAATCATCGCCATCTCCGCTTTGATCAGTCTGAGCCGCGGCTTCGTCAAGGAAGCGCTATCGCTGGTGACCTGGATCATCGCAGGAGCGGTTGCCTGGATGTTCGGTGGCTCACTGTCCGAGTACCTCGCCGGATACATCCAGACTCCGTCGGCCCGTGTGATCACGGGCTGTGCCATCATGTTTGTCGCCACGCTGATCGTGGGCGCAATGATCAATTACCTCATCGGCGAACTGGTTCGCGTCACCGGGCTGTCCGGCACCGACCGGTTCCTGGGCATGGCCTTCGGCGCGGCGCGTGGCGTGCTGCTGGTGGTCGTGGCCGTCGGGCTGTTGAGCCTGGGGCCGGTGCAGCAGGACGGGTGGTGGAAAGAATCACAGCTCGTGCCAAAGTTTCTATTGGTCGCCGACTGGTCCAAGAACCTGATTCTCGGGTGGAGCAGTCAGTGGCTTGCCAGCGGTATCAGCGTACCCGCTGAAATACCGTTCAAGGAGCAGCTCTTGCCGTCGGCCAAAACGCCGCAGTGAGTGTTGTTCAGTTCAGATCCATTAAGTAGGGGTTGCGTCGCATGTGTGGCATCGTCGGTATCG